>JACDBM010000257.1 GCA_013694945.1 Chthoniobacterales bacterium | reverse complement strand
CGCGCTAGCATCACGCGCTCGCCGTTTGGCGCCGCCTTATGCCTGCGCGGATTTACCTCGATCGAGACGCGGACTTGAAGGTCTTGCAGGGCAAAATCTGCGCCGTGCTGGGCTTCGGCGCCCAGGGTCATGCGCACGCTCTCAATCTCCGGGATAGCGGCGTTGAGGTCATCGTGGGTCTGCGGGCGAAGAGTCGCTCACGCGCCATCGCGCGCAAAGCCGGACTCGAAGCCGTCAGCATTCCCGAAGCAGTCCGCGGTGCTGACGTTATTTTTCTCGCCCTCCCGGATACGGAGATGCCGGCGATTTACCAATCCGCAATCGCGGGGCATCTGCGGCCAGGTCAAACATTGCTCTTCGCGCACGGATTCGCGATCTTCTATCGCACCATCGTTCCACCCAAAGAGCTGGATGTCGTCATGGTCGCGCCCAAGGGGCTTGGCCCGATGGTACGACGGGAGTTTGTGAATGGACGCGGGGTGCCGGGTCTGATTGCGATTCATCAGAACCCGAGCCGGCGCGCGAAGAAAACCGCGCTGGCGTGGGCCAAGGGCATTGGCTGCACGCGGGCGGGCGTGATTGAAACAACTTTCCGCGAGGAGGCTGAAACCGATCTCTTCGGTGAGCAGGCCGTTCTTTGCGGGGGAGTCAGCGCTCTGGTGCGGCTCGGCTTCGAGACTCTGGTGCGCGCGGGTTACCCGCCCGAGCTCGCCTACTTCGAGTGCTTATACGAGCTGAAGTTCATCGTCGACCTCATGCACGAGGAAGGAATCGGCGGCATGCGGGCCCGGATTTCGTCGACCGCGAAATGGGGGGACCTCACGGTCGGCCCGAAGATCATCGATCGCGCGGTGCAGAAGAAAATGGAGATTGCGCTGAAGGACATCCGCACGGGAGAATTCGCGCAGAGATGGATTCGCGAAACGGCCGGTGGCCAAAAGCGCTATCGGAAACTGCTCGCAGCCGCGGAAAGTCATCCGATTGAGGAAGTCGGCCGACGATTGCGTGCCCTGCTGAGTTGGAAGCACCAGAAGTGAGGCCGGCCGCTCGCTGCAAGCGTTCTATTCCCAGAGAAAGTGTTTTAGCCGGAGCCTGTTCAAGCGCCCTTTCGCTTCTTCGCTCCGTCCGCCGCCCGCGAAGGCGAGTTTCTCGTAGATCGCCGCCGCAGGCTGCCACTTTGCATTCTCTTCCAAGAGCCGCGCGGCGTTGAACCCCGCTTTGTAGAACCAGAAAAATTCGGGTTCCCGCTCCGGGTTCCCTTCGCTTTCGACAATCTCATAAAACGTTGCGAGCGCTTCGGTCGGTGCATTCAACTTTTCCAGGCAGATGCCTTTTTTGAACAACGCCTGGTTCCGCCAATGCGCCGGCGCTTCACCATCGGCCGCCAGTTGCCCGTAAGACTCGATCGCACGCCGGTAGTTTTGGGGATCTTTCGCGCCCAGCTCGTGGAGGATGTCGCCTTTGCCGCAGAGTGCCTCGCGCTTTTCTGCTGGTTTTGCGTCGCCCTTCAACACTTCTTCATAAAGCGTCAACGCATCGTCCGATTTCCCGAGCTTTCGCTCGATGACCGCCTGCTGATTACGCGCGGCCCATTTCCATTCACCGCTTTTCTTCACCACACTGTCGAAGAGGACGAGCGCGCGATCGAGTGAGGCGGCTCCCATCGTCTGCATCGCTGATTGCGCGGCAAAGAACTCGGCCTTCTCCGCGACCGGTGAGCCCGGCTTGCCTTGCGCGAGGATCTCGAATTGCGTCTGCGCACTCGCGAAATCCTGCCGGCGGTAAGAGGTCTCCGCGAGCTTGAGACGGACGTCAGCGAGACGCGGCGACGCCGGATACTTCTGGATGAACTGCGCAGCCAGGGCGATCACCTTCGCGTCATCCGGGGTAACGCCCGCTTCTTCCATCCAGATCGTGAGATAATCCGCCCGTTCGTTTGCGGTCTCCGTAGGCTGGGCCTGCGCGGCGCGGGCCAGGTCTCGTCGGGCCTCGTCGATTCGCGGCGGCGCGTCATGGAACGCGAGCTCTGCCAGCGCCACCCACGCTTCTGCAATGCGCCGGTCCTTCGGGAAATCGCGCACAAAACTCTGGAGTGACCCGGCCGCTGCCTTCTCGCCGCGCGCTGCTTGCGCCAGCGCCTGCTCCAGCCGCAGCTCCCCACGCGTTTGCTCATCCGCGCCGCGTTCGATGAGTTCTTTTTTGGTCGCTTCGACCTCGGCCGCATCACCTGCTTGCATCCAGGCGAGCGAGGCGTTAAAGAGGGCGGCATTTGCATGCGGTGAAGGGGATCGTGCGATTTGCCGGTACGTCTGCGCCGCTGCCTGAAAACTACCGGCTTGAAATTGACCAAACCCGGCGAGCAGATTTATCCGCTCGAGCAGGGCCGGAGCCGGAGCAAGCGTCCGTGCCGTCTCGAGAACCGCGCTGGCCCGATCAAAGCGATCATCTTCGAGCTGGAGGCGTGCATATTCGAGGAAAGCTTCTGCGAGCGGAGGAAACGCAGGGTGATCCGCGCGTAGCTGCTCGAAAAGCTGGAGGGCGACGTCCCGCCGGCCGAGGCGCAGCTCCGCGCGGGCGAGATACCATTGCGCCAAGGCAGAGCGCGGCTCTGCGACATCCTTGCTCCAGCGGCCCAAGTCGTGGCGCGACTGTTTCCGTTCGGCCGCGTAGAGTTGATCAAGCTTCGCGAAGATCTCCGGCAGATTGCGATCCTGCGGCTTTCGCTCGATGAAGTCTTCGAGGAAATCATCGCCGGCACCCGGCGTTCCCATCTGCAAATAGGCGTCCGCGATGCCCAGGACCGCCGCGACAAAGACGGAGTGACTCGCGCCGGCTGGATCTTTCGCGATTGGCGCAAAGAGCGCAACCGCGCGTTCGTACTTGCCGAGTTGTGCCTCGATCCGCCCTCGAAGAAGCCGCCGCTCCTTTTTCTCCGCCTCGGTCTTCGGCTGGGTCAAATTCAGGATGCGGGTTGCTCCGGCCGGATCTTGCTTTGCCACGAGGATCAACTCGACGGAACGCAGGCGGGCTCGCACTCTCCAGCGCGGATGTCGCGTTAGGCGACGAAACGCCTGGAGCGCGTCGTCGAAACGCCCAAGCGCACGGAGCGCCTCTGCCTCGCCGTAGAGCGCCTCGGAGTGAAACCCGGAGCCGTTCTGCGCCGCGACGTCGTGGTAGAGTGGAAGTGCTTCCGCCCAGCGGGAGAGCGCCGCGAGAGCCTGCGCGCGCCAGAACTTCGCCGCCGGAACGCCAGATAATTCAGGATCGCTCAGAACCTTCAGCGCTTCTTCCGGTTCTTCGGCCGCGAAAAGTGCCTCGCCGAGCTTCGTGTTTGCAGCGCGCCGCTGTTCCCTCGACAAGCTTCCAGCGAGCACTGCCCGCAACCGCACGACTGCGACCTCCGGCACACCCTCGAGAATCGGGCGAGTGGCGCGACTGACTTCGTCTGAGCCTTGAGCTCTTGCAAGATTGCTGAAAGCGAGTGCGGCAGCCACCAGCACGAACTTGAAAGTAAAAAGACGTGCGGCGTTTGGCTTCACGGCTGTACGAGCGGCTGCAAATATCGCCCGGTGTAGCTCGCCGGTAGCTGCGCGATCTTCTCGGGTGTGCCGGTGCCGACGATGGTGCCGCCGCCTTCGCCACCTTCCGGACCCATGTCAATGATCCAGTCCGCGCACTTGATCATCTCCAGGTTGTGCTCGATGACGACGAGCGTATTGCCGGCGTCACGCAACTTCATCACTACCTGAAGAAGCTTCTCGATGTCGGCAAAATGCAAACCGGTCGTCGGCTCGTCGAGAATGTAAATCGTGCGGCCGGTCGCCCTCTTGGCCAGCTCGGTGGCCAGCTTCACGCGTTGGGCTTCTCCGCCGGAAAGTGTCGTCCCAGCCTGTCCGAGTCGCAAGTAGCCCAGCCCCACGTCGAGCAACGCTTCCAGTTTGTCGGAAACCGATGGAACGGTGCGGAAAAAGCGGGCGGCTTCATCGACGGTGAAATTCAGGACGTCCGCGATGTTCCTGCCCTTGAACGTAATCTCGAGCGTCTCGCGATTGTAACGCTGCCCGCGGCAAACCTCACATTCCACATAGACGTCAGGTAGAAAGTGCATCTCGATCTTGATCAACCCGCCGCCTTCGCAATTCTCGCAGCGGCCGCCTTTCACGTTGAAGCTGAAACGGCCAGCATCGTAGCCGCGGATTCGCGCGGCGGGCAATTGACTGAACAGTTCGCGGATCGGTGTGAACGCGCCCGTGTAAGTGATCGGATTCGAGCGCGGCGTCCGGCCGATCGCGGTCTGGTCGATCACAATTGCTTTGTCGAGCTGGTCGAGTCCGTCCAGTCGAGCGTGCGCCCCGGGTTTATCTTTCGAGTTGTAGAAATGCCGGAAGAGTGCGCGGCGGAGAGTGTCGTCGACCAAGGTAGATTTGCCGCTCCCTGAGACGCCTGTCACGCAGGTGAGGCAACCGAGCGGGAACGCAGCCGTCACGTTCTTGAGATTGTTTTCCTGCGCTCCGCGCAACGTCAGCCAGCCTTCTGAACTCGCCATGGGGGAACGCGGGGCGACGCGCCGCTTCGGGACTTCAATCCGGGCGCGGCCAGAAAGGTAATCAGCGGTGGGAGAATTCTTCGCTTGCAACACCTGGGCCACAGTTCCCTGCGCGACGAGCTCACCGCCCCGCGGCCCGGCACCCGGCCCG
Organism: Chthoniobacterales bacterium; assembly: GCA_013694945.1. Taxonomy (GTDB): domain Bacteria; phylum Verrucomicrobiota; class Verrucomicrobiia; order Chthoniobacterales; family UBA10450; genus JACCTI01. The sequence goes on along the minus strand of JACDBM010000257.1, from coordinate 14,743 downwards.
AGGTCAAGAATGTGATCCGCCGCACGAATCGTCTCCTCGTCGTGTTCCACCACGATGACGGAGTTCCCCATGTCGCGCAGACGAAAGAGGGTCTGCAAGAGCCGGGCGTTGTCGCGTTGGTGCAGACCGATGCTCGGTTCGTCGAGAACATAAAGAACGCCCGCGAGTCCCGAACCGATCTGCGTCGCGAGGCGAATTCGCTGCGCCTCGCCACCCGAGAGCGTGCCGCTTTCGCGATTTAGCGTGAGGTAGTCCAGACCGACCTCGATCAGGAATTGGAGGCGCGATTCAATCTCCCGCAGCACGTCGCCTGCGATCTTCCGCTGTTGCTCCGTCAAAGTCAGCCGGGCGATGAATTTCGCAGCGCCGTCAATCGTGAGTTCGCAAAACTGATGGATGTTCAATTCCGTGGTGGACCGCAACTCGCGGATTCGCGTCTCCTCCCGCGGCGGAAGGTTAGCGCCGCCCGCGCGAATTGTGACCGCAAGGATCTCCGGCTTTAGCCGGGCGCCTCTGCAAGTGTGACACGGCACCCGCGTCATGAAGGCGCGGATGCGATGGCGCGTGAACTCGCTTTCGGTTTCTTCGTAGAGCCGCTGCATTTGCGGAACAAGGCCTTCGAATGGTTTCGCAGCCTTGTCCGATTTGCCGTTGGCGCCGAAGCTCATCTGGATTGGCTCGGTGCCAGTGCCGTGAATGAGCGCGGTCTTGAAGCGATCCGGTAAATCGGTGAAGGGGAGGAATTCGTCCACGCTGAAGTGCTTCACGAGCGCGGTTTGCAGCGTTTTGTAGTAGGCCTGCATCCGCTTTGTCCCTCTCCGCCAGGGAACAATCGCCCCTTGCGCGATCGATTTCGCCGGATCGGAAATCATCAAGTCGGGATCGACAACCTGCGCTGTGCCGAGTCCGTGACACGAAGGGCACGCGCCAAAATGGCTGTTAAAGGAAAAGTGCTTCGGCGTGAGTTCGCCTAACGAGAAGTTCGTATCAGCGTTTCCGTAGTCGGTTGAGTAGCGGACCGGCTCCCACGCTTCCGGCGGAGTGCTGGAGTGCTGGAGTGCCGGAGCGGTGGGAGCCGCATTACTCCTTTGCTGCATCACTCCATTACTCCGCGCCGGCTGCCGCAGCACCACAACCTTGTTTCCGCCCCACTTCAGCGCGGTTTCCACCGAGTCAGCCAGGCGTGTCCGAATGCCTTCGCGGATCACCAACCGGTCAACCACTGCTTCGATACTGTGGCGGCCCGTCCTTTTGAGCCGGACCGGTTCCGGCTGCGCCAGCTCGAGAATCGCGCCATCGACGCGAACGCGCACAAAGCCTTCGCGTTTCACCTTCTCCAGCACGTCGCGAAACTCGCCGGTTTCATTCTGCACGAGCGGCGCGAGCAGGATGATCCTTGATTCCGGTTCGTAGGCGAGAATCTGGTCGACAATTTGTTGCGGCGTCTGGCGGTGGATCGGCTGGCCGGTGACCGGATCGTGCGGCTGACCAACGGCCGAAAACAAGACGCGCAGATAATCATAGATCTCCGTGGTGGTCGCGATGGTGGAGCGGGGATTCGCGCCCGCGCTCCGTTGTTCGATTGCGATCGCGGGCGAGAGGCCTTCAATAAAGTCCACGTCCGGCTTTTCCATCTGATCGAGGAACTGCCGGGCATAGGCGGAGAGACTCTCGACGTAGCGTCGCTGGCCTTCGGCATAGAGCGTATCGAAGGCGAGTGAGGACTTCCCTGAGCCGCTCAGGCCGGTGATGACGACGAGCTTTTCTCGAGGGATCTCGACGTGGAGATTCTTCAGATTGTGCTGGCGCGCACCACTGATCTTGATAGTTTCGGCTGGCATCGGACGACAAAAGTCGAACCGTTCAGTTAAGCATCACTGCTCCCTTTCTCCAGCCATTTCGCCCGACCATGAGTGACCAAGAGCGCACAATTTCTCAGGAAGAGCTGGTCGTACTGCAGAAGAAATTCAGTGAGATCAAGCACGCCATCAATAACGCGCTTGCTGTCATGATGGCCCTCTCGGAAATGTCGCAGCGCCGGCCTGATTACTCGGAGAAACTGGCGAGCACCGTCCTGACGAAGGCGCCGCAAATCGTTTCCGGCCTGCAGGAATTCACCCAGGCGCTAAACGAGAAGGCGGGTCCGAAACCGGAGAGCATTCCGAGCGCGGGCTGAATTTTCAAAGTGGATGGCGACCGGAACCGGTTCACGTAAGCCCCCGGCGGAATTTCGGATTGGGAGTAACCTTCTAATATCCAAGCTCATGTCGGAACGGAGGACTGGACTCCACCTTGGAAGACCCTGACCGAGCGCGTGGCGCTTCCCACGCATCTCGACTCCGCGCGATCGACACGACTGTGGCGAAGCTGACCTCGTGGGCAGGCTGGTCGATGGCCGGCATCGCGGTGCTCCACGTTATTTTCTGGTCGGTCGTGACCTGGGCGGACTGGCAGGCCTGGGTTGCCGGTGATCTCTGGGGTGCCGATCCCGCATCCGCCCTGGAGTACCGGCTGCACTACGGTTACTGGGCGCTGGTCGGCGGCTTCGCCGTCCCGCTCTTTCTGCTTGGTTTGTTGACCGTGCATCTGACCCGGGTCGGGATTTCGCTGCCGCGGTACATCGGCTGGGTCATGCTGGCGTGGGTGCTCGTCGCCTCGGCTTTGATGGAACCAAATGGGTTTCCGCTGGGGTTCATTCCCACCGCGCTCCTGCTCAGGGCCAAATACTTGCAGCGTGGCACCATGCCTTCTTCGACACTGTGAATGGCCTCGTGCCGGGCAATACCTGCTTCGGTTCAGACGCCGAAGGACTTCAAGAGGCGTCGTTCGACAGCCCACCAGCCGGGGGATGTCGCCCGTTCCGTGACTTCGTAACAACAACCTCGCTGCCCACGACTGAACCGTCAGGCTACTTTGTCGCCTTTGGCCGCGCATTCCGAACGATTGTGCTTCGAGAGTCTAGGGCTGAGGGGCCGCGGAAGGTGAAGGTGCGGCAGAATTTTCCGGCGCCACAGTATTCTGCGGATTCGCATTCGCCTCTGGCGCAACGGCTGGCGCGGTGACGCCGACCGCCTGATCTGCGGCCGTCACAGCTTGATCCTGCTCGACGGCCATATCGGCCGCCGGGGTGGGATTCGTCACCGTTCCTGGAGGACCAACCGCGGAGGAGGGCGCAGGCTGCGGGCCAGGCACGGCAGCTCCGGCGCCTTCGGTTTTCATCAGCTCATTTCGCAAGCTGCTCGAGACGGTCGCGCGCTGCGCGTAGAGCACGGAAAGAATGAAGGTCATGGCAAAGAAAATGCCGGCGAGCCAGCCGGTGATCTTCGTCAGAACGTTGGTTGTCTGCGCACCGAAAATATTTTCTGTCACGCCGCCGCCAAAGGCCGCGCCCAGTCCTTCGCTTTTGGGGCGTTGCATCAGAATCACCAGGATCATGAAGAGCGTGACGAGCACGTAAAGAACGAGGATAATGTTGAGCAGAATGGACATCGGGAACGGCCAATATGGCTAAACCCGTCCATTTGTAAAACTCGTGCGCATTTCTTGATCTTCCTCCTAATCCAATTCGCCGCTGACGCGGACCGTATAAAGACGGCAAGAACAGAATGATGTCGGAGCGGGCATGAACGTCGGCGGACAACATTTTCGGACAATCTGGCTGAAAGCTGACGATGCGCGCATCGTGCAGTTGATCGATCAACGTTTCCTCCCGCATCGCTTCGTGGTGGAGGGGATCGCCACAGTCGAGCAGATGGCCACTGCGATCCGCGACATGCATGTGCGTGGTGCGGGGCTGATCGGCGCGGCGGCCGGATACGGAATGTATCTCGCCGCGCGGGGAGGCGCCGATCTGATGCAAGCAGCCGCCCAATTGAAAGCGACACGGCCGACCGCCGTGAATCTGGCCTGGGCCATCGACCGCCAGCTCCACGCGATCGCGGCAGCCGATCTCGCGAAAGATAAAGTCGCGACGGCTTTGGCGACAGCGAAGCAAATCGCTGACGAAGATGCGGAATATTGCCGACTCATCGGGCGGCATGGCTTGGAGCTCATTCACCGCATCGCGCGAGAGAAGCACGGCAAGCAGATCAATGTTCTGACCCACTGCAACGCGGGCTGGCTGGCGTTTGTCGATCATGGGTCCGCGACATCGCCAATTTACGCGGCCCATGATGAGGGCCTGCCAGTTCATGTCTGGGTCGACGAAACAAGGCCGCGCAATCAAGGCTCAAAGCTGACTGCCTGGGAGCTCGGCGAGCACGGGGTGCCGCACACTGTCATCGCTGACAACACCGGCGGTCACCTTATGCAAAGAGGGGATGTGGACCTGGTAATCGTCGGGACCGATCGCACTACCTATACCGGCGATGTGGCGAACAAGATCGGAACGTATCTCAAGGCGCTCGCGGCGAAGGATAACAATGTTCCGTTTTACGTCGCGCTGCCTTCATCTTCTTTTGACTGGACGATGCGCGATGGTCTGGCCGAGATCCCGATCGAGCAACGCGCGGCCGAGGAAGTGAGGCATGCCGACGGTTGGGCAAATGGCGAGCGAGTGGAGGTGCGCCTGACTCCGGAAAATAGTGCCGCGGCCAACTACGGCTTCGACGTAACGCCGCGACGGCTCGTTACCGGCTTGATTACGGAACGCGGTATTTGCGAAGCGAACGAGAAGAGCATCCTCGCACTTTTTCCCGAGCACGCGTCTTCGGCGCCGACTCGAAAGGCGACGCTCCTGTCGCCGTTCAGCAGTCGTGAGATGGGAGCAGGTGACAAGAGTGTCGCCTCTCCGGGATAAATTCTTGGCGCAGTGAGTGAGACCGGCTCGGTAAAGTTCAGCTATGAGCAGGAGGCCGTCCGGCCGGTCGAGTTCCCGGGCTTTCAGGAACTGAACGCCTGTCGTCGCAAGTTGCTTCAGCTGGGATTACTCGGCATCGACTCGATGGGCATCGGCTTTGGCAACTTGAGCGTGCGCGATCGTGCCGCGAATGCGTTCTACATCACAGGTTCGGGTACCGGCGGAATTGCGGACTTCACGCCGGAGCACTGTGCGAAAGTTTCTGCCTACGATTTCGCGCGCACCTGGCTGCGCTCCGAAGGCGCGGCCGTCCCGTCGTCCGAGTCGCTCACGCACGCCGCGGTTTACGAAGCGAACTCGAGCGCGGCGGCGATCATTCACTGTCACAGCAGACCGATCTGGAGGCGCTTGCGTAACGTTCTGCCGATGACTTCCGCCGGAGTCGACTATGGAACATCAGCGATGGCGCAGGAAGTGATGCGGCTGTTTTCCTCGACCGATGTGAAAGAGACAAGAGTCTTCATCATGGCGGGGCACGAGGAAGGCGTTGTCGCCTTCGGCGCGGACTTCAGTGAAGCCTTCGAGGCGCTGATGGCTCACGCGAACAGCCCCGTGCCATTCCGCGACACCTGAGCCAAGCGCGGAAAAACCAGCGACCTCGCGCGAGGTCCTTCACCGGCTCGCTCGCTCTAATGCACTGTAACGGTGAGTTCTGCTGCATGCGCGGTTGTAGCCGGGGGCGCTGACCCCGGCTTGCTCGGACCTCTCTCTACCCATGCCGGGGTCACCGCCCCAGGCTACAATGCAGAGATTCGGGCCTATTACGACTGCACCAGTTTCATCCGTTACAGTGCTCTAGTGCAATGAGTCAGAAGAAAATTAGCGCTTTGGCAGCCGGCCGACCTCCGACCGGAGAGTTCGGTCGAGCCAAGACTCGTCTCAAAAGTCCCCGACTCACCGCAATAGTGCAATGTATCCTTCGAAGTGAGACTGGCGGGTGTGGCTTGCTTGATCACACTGGAACTGATGCGCTTGTCATCCCGAGCCGCGAAGACCGCGAGGGACCTCACATCGGATCTCGGAGAACTGACGGCCCGGAGTTGCCCCACTTCGGCTCAATTGACCGCACCAGAGCGTTCGTGCGCGATGTGATCGGTCGTGCATGTCGAGAAAGAATGTCTCCTCTTGGATTGCGAGGTCCCTCGCCGTCTTCGCGGCTCGGGATGACAACAGGTTGCGCGACCCCGCCGTTCCGACTCCTTGATCGTAGTCTCGATTTTACCGACTCACCGCAATAGGATACGTTGCTCATCGAGGAGCGGGAGCGTGCGCCTTTTGCGCATTCCAAATTGCGTCCAGCTCCGCCAGCTCCACATCGCCTAGCTTTTTTCCCCTCGCGTTGAGCTCGTCCTCCAGCGCATTAAACCGACGCACAAATTTATCCGTCGCCGCTTGCAAAAGAGTTTCCGCATCGCGCTTTTGTTTGCGCGCGAGATTCACGACCGCAAACAACAGGTCGCCGATTTCTTCGCCAATTTTTTCCCGGTCATCTCCCACCATGGCTTCCTTCGTTTCCGCGAGTTCTTCGTCGACCTTGGCCACGACATCCGAAATTTCGTTCCAGTCGAAATGAACGTGCGCGGCTTTCCTCTGCACCTTCTGCGCCCGCATCAAGGCGGGCAGCGCTGCAGCCACGCCGGTGAGATAATGCGTTTCGGTAGCGCGCTTCTCCTCGCGCTTCACGGAATCCCAAAGCTTCACCACCGCGCCGGCGTCATGAGCTTTGCTCTCGGCGAAAACATGCGGATGCCGGCGAATCAACTTTCGGGTGAGGTCTTCGATGATCTGTGTGATGCCGAAGTGCGTCCGCTCGCTCGCAACCTGTGCGTGCATGACGATGAGGAGCAGCACGTCACCTAACTCTTCTTTCAAATTGTCGTCGTCGCGCTGCCGAACGGCGTCCGCGACTTCGTAGCTCTCTTCGAGCAGCTTCGGAATGAGCGACTCGTTCGTCTGCTCTCGGTCCCAGGGACAACCGTTGGGCGCGCGGAGTTGCGCGACCACTTCGCAGAGCCGTTGGAAGGCGGAGAGCGGTTGCGCATTCGTGATGGGGAGCATTTGCCCGGCGGACATCTTCGATCCTTCAGTCAATCCTGGGACGCTGGCAACTTCGAAGGAACGCGCGCGGTGCCGCAGCGTCCGAGCTAAATGCGCCAGAGCGAGCGGTGCGTGCCGAACTCCGAGATTTCCCCAGTCGTTTTCTTGCTGACGTAAAAAGAGATGCCGATGACGGAGAGCAGCGTGGCGACGAAAATGAAAGCCACCAGCCACGATGGGATGTGTCCGACGCGCAAGGCGTGATAGAACCCCGGGACGCCAGTCATCGGCTGGCTCGCATGGAGGAAGATCTTCGTGATCCACGCCACTATAATGAGGATGAAAATGAAAACATAGTTGCGCTTCAAACGCCGGCCGACCGCTTCCAATTTGCTAATTTTGAAGCGCGGCAAAATCAAATCCTCACAGACGAGCTTCTTCCACTCGCCGTGCAACATTTCCCGATTCTCCATCACCATCGGAACCAGGAAATGCGCTTCGAGCATGCGAACGCGGGCGCGGAAAGCGTCGTAAAAACGATAACGTCGCGCCTCGATCCAGAGCATTCCCCAAACGATGGCGAGATTGAAAAAGAAGATGATGTGCGGGACCTCGCGATTGGAAAATGCAATCGTGATGATCGCCGTGCTGCTGGTAATGGCCCAGTTCGTCGTGATATCGAGCCGTTGCCGCCAGACCATGATGCGGCCGAGTTCCCCCCGATAAAAATGCGAGAGCGCGTTGACATACCCGGGATCGTAGATGCTCCGCTGCAATGAAACGGTCGCTTCTTCGTTCCTGGCGGGCGGAGTGTTTTCGTTTGCCACAGCGGACTCGTTAATTGGATAACTGCAGTTCCCGGGTTTATCCACCAATTCCTCGATCAACCCACATGCCCGCGACGCTTGCTGATCTGCTCGAGGAGCGACACATCACGCTCGATCTTCGCAGCGAGGGGCGGGAGGAAGCGCTGCGCGAAATCATTTCGCTCATGAAGGTCACGCCTGCGGTCGTCGACGCAGAGAAATTCCTCCAGGAGGTGCTCGCGCGTGAAGAGGCGCACACCACGTTCATGGGCGATGGCGTGGCATTTCCGCATGCGCGCACGGATCTGGTGACGCGGATTGTGCTTGGCGCCGCGCGAAGCCGTGACGGCGTGCCTTTCGGTGAAAATGGGGAACCCGCGCATCTGATTTTCGTCATCGGCGTCCCGACGCGCATGGTCACGGATTACCTGGTCTGCGTTGGCGCACTCGCGCGCATCACAAAAGATCCTGCAAATCGTGCCGCGTTGATGGACGCCGAGACGGCGGCGGAGTTTAGCGAGCTGCTCCGCGCAGCATCGCTTCTACTCGAATAGTGTAGACTCGCTCGCGCGTCGCAGGGTGTCATGCTGAGGCTGGGAAGACGCCCGAAGGACCTCGCCCCACCCCTGCGAGCATATCGAATCGATCGAGCGTGATCCATCACCTAACGCGAGGTCACTCGGCGCGCTTCTCCTCCCTCGGGACGACAGCAGTTCGCGTTCGTTCGTTCTGCGAAGACGGCGCCAACCCGTAATACCAGCGATGCAGCCGCTGAGGTGAAACGCCCAAGCGGTAGAGCAGAATGAAAAGGCCATTCTTCAGACTGGTTTTCCATGCGCCTTCCCGTTCATGACGGCGCGCCGATGTTTGCACCGGAGGATCGAGCACCGCGATTTTCCCTGCAGCTCGCAGTCGCCGCGAGAATTCCATGTCTTCCATCAGCGGGATTTCGGCAAAACCTTGTAAGCGCTCGAAAACTTCACGGCGCACAAAGACCGATTGATCGCCGTAAAGGCTGCCGCCGTTGCGGGTCAGAAATCGTGCGACGTGCTCGAGCCACCGTAGCCGCGGATGCCGCCTGTCGAACTTCCGGTAGAACGCGCCACCAATGATGCGCGGATCGCGCAAAGCGGCGCCGACTTCCCGCAGGTGCGCTTCATCGAGAGCAGTGTCCGCGTGTTGAAAAATAAGCACGTCACCGCGGGCCGCGCGCGCGCCTAAATTCATCTGCGCTCCGCGATTAGGAGCTCCACATTTCAGGAACCGCGCGCCGTATTCCCCCGCAAACCTTTCCGACGCGTCGTCGCCTGAGGCATCGACGACGATGATCTCCGCGACGCTCTCGAACTGCGCTAACTTCGGTAGCAGAACGCCAAGGTTCTCTGCATCGCGCCATGAAGGAATGATGACGCTGATCCTAGGAGCTGCGTCGGCGGGCGCGACGCTGCCAGGAATTTCCGCCACAACTTAGGCTGAATGAAAGATCGAACTCAATGGGGGCGCTCTCAGTGAAAGATCGCTCATCGGTTGCTCAATCCAGAGCTGCATCTGCCCGCTGACCGCCGAAACTCACTTCGAGTTTTTCAGGAGCTGGTTGCGGGCGCGATCAAGTGCGCGGCGCTCACTCGCAGTGAGGCTGCTCATGCCGGACTTCGAGATCTTCTCCAGGAGCGGATCAATTGATTCGTGTACATTCTCCGGCTCCACTCTTCGCCGTGGCGCGGAACGCTCCACGACTTGAAACTTTGGCTTCGATTGCCATTTGCCCTTTAGCGCGGTCCACCATTCCATCTCGGGTCCGATGCCGCGCATGCGGATGAAGAGGAACGCGCTGCCAACACTAAGCCAAAGCGCGGTCAGTTCCGGCCAAGCCCGGGCGGCAAACAATTGCAGAGTCAAGATCGCGCCCAAAACAAGTGCGACCCATTTTGCCATAATGCGCAGAAACATCTCGACACGCGGATAGATCGTGGCGAACGCGACGAAGATGCCGAAGTGCAGCCCCGACGAGCCGGCAATGGCGGTGCGTTCGCCCAGTCCCCACAGCGTCAGGAGCAGCGCCGGCGCGAGGAGGAGCGTGAGATAGAGAACGATGAAGGCGCGACGGCCGATGAAGCGTTCCACTTCGCGGCCGAACATGAAAAGCATGTACATCTCGATCGCGAACCAGAGCAGTCCCGAAGGCGGGTGCACAAAGGCATAGGTGCCGATCTGCCAGACGGCGCCGTGCAGCACGGCCGCGCTGTCGAACATCATTGGGTTCAACAAGCGTGGAATAAAACACGCGATCACCGCTGCGATGGAATGAATCCCGACAAGCAGGGTCGTTACATCGATCGGGTAACGCCCAACCCATGTGACCGGCTGGTAATCATCGGAGGTGGTCACCCCAAACATACTGGCAATAAACGGCGCGCAGTTCGCAGGCGCAAGCGCAGTTGCGCGCCCGCGTCGAGCTTCCCGAAAAATAGCTTGGAGAACTCTCGCAGGCGGCCAACAATTACGCTCCGCCAAGAGGCGCTTCGGCATCATTCCGGGAGTTTACTTATGGACAATCTCGCACCCGCCATTACGCCGCCGAGAGGACTCGGCACCAATCCGCCGATGCACCGGGGAGTTCTTAATTGGGTGCAGGAAGTCGCGCGACTGACGCAGCCCGAAAACATCTTCTGGTGCGATGGCTCCGCAGAAGAAAACACTTACCTCCTCGAAGAAGCGCAGCGTCAGGGCATCGTGCACAAGCTGAACGAGGAAAAGGTCCCCGGCTCCTATCTTCACCGGTCGAACACAAACGACGTCGCGCGCGTCGAGCAGTTCACGTTCATCTGCACGCCGACAAAGGCAGAAGCCGGTCCGACGAACAACTGGGCTGAACCGGCCGAGACTTACCTGAAGCTGAATGGGATGCTGAAAGGCGCGATGGAAGGTCGCACCATGTTCGTAATCCCATACATCATGGGCCCGCCCGATTCCCCGCTCGCCAAGGTTGGCTTCGAGATTACCGACTCAATCTATGTCGTGCTTAGCATGCGCATCATGACACGAATGGGCGACGTGGCGGTGCAACGTCTGGAAGGCAGCGAAAACGGGGAGTGGAATCGCGGGGTGCATTCGCTCCTCGATGTGAACCCGGATCGCCGCCTGATCTGCCATTTCCCACAGGATAATGCCATTATCTCCGTCGGTTCCGGCTATGGCGGCAACGTCTTACTGAGCAAGAAATGCCTCGCCCTGCGCATCGGCTCTTATCTCGCGCGGCAGCAAGGCTGGCTCGCCGAGCACATGCTAATTCTTGGCGTCGAATCACCCGAAGGGCAGAAGCATTACGTGGCAGCGGCGTTTCCAAGCGCCTGCGGCAAAACGAACTTCGCGATGCTGATTCCGCCCGAGCGTTTCCAGGGCTGGAAAGTCACGACCGTCGGCGATGACATCGCCTGGATGCAGATCGCGGAGGACGGTCGGCTCCATGCTGTCAACCCGGAGAACGGCTATTTCGGTGTGGTGCCTGGGACGAGCCATAAGTCGAACGCGAACGCCATGAAGTCGATTGAACGCGACACGCTCTACACCAACGTCGCGCTGACGGACGACGGCGATGTCTGGTGGGAGGGCAAGGATGGCGCGCCCCCCGCGCACGCGATCGATTGGAAGGGCGCCGATTGGACGCCCGAGTCGAAGAAGAAAGCCGCGCATCCGAACAGCCGCTTCGCCGTCCCGATGCGCAATAATCCTGTCCTCGATCCCGAGGTCGAAAAGGGAGAAGGCGTTCCGATTAGCGCGATCATCTTCGGTGGCCGTCGCAGCAACACGATGCCGCTCGTTTTCCAGGCGCGGGATTGGGAACACGGCACGTTTCTCGGCGCGACCATGGCGTCGGAAACAACGGCCGCCGCGACCGGCGCCGTCGGTCAGGTGCGCCGCGATCCGATGGCGATGCTGCCATTCTGTGGCTACAACATGGGGCAATACTTCAGGCACTGGCTCAAGATCGGCCCGCGTTTGAAGAACCCGCCGCTGATCTTTCATGTGAACTGGTTTCGGAAGGGCGCGGACGGAAAATTCCTTTGGCCGGGGTTCGGCCACAACATGCGCGTGCTGGAGTGGATCATCGATCGTTGCGAGGGTCGCGTGGGCGCCAACGAAGCGCCGATTGGCTTTGTGCCGCGCCCGGAAGATCTCGACATCGAAGGAATGCAGAACGTTTCGAGTGCAACGCTGACCGAGCTGCTCTCCGTGAAAGCGGACGAGTGGGAGAAGGAATTGGAAGGCCAGGAGAAATTTTTCAAGACCCTTGGTTCCGATTTGCCGGAGGAACTGAACGCGCAACACGACAAGGTTGCGGCGCGGTTTAAGAGCTGAGCGCAAACGAGATGACAGTGTTGTCTTCTCAACCTGACTAAGAAGCGCGAGTAATGCTTCTGGGTAGCGCACGCTTTCAGCGTGCTGGTCGCCGCATTTCTGCGGCGACGAACTTCTGCGCGAGTGAGAGTTCCAGAAGCGATGTAGATGAGGCACCGGCGACATCACTCTCGCTGAAGAATCACCGCCGCGGAACGGATGGATGGAAGCGCAGCTGGCACTTACGCCTGCAAAAGTTCGTAATCGCAGAATGCGATTACCAGCACGCTACAAGCGTGCGCTACCCAGAAGCTCCAATATCCGCAATCCTTCTGCTCACGTTTCGTCTGATGCAGTGCACTAGACCTCTCCGCGAGGTCCTTCGCCGTCTGCGCCGCTCAGATGAAACTGCCGCGTGAACGCACGCTGGCCCGCTTTGTTGCGAATGTCTTCCTGCTCCCGGATAATCTCCAGTGGTTCCGATCGAAGTTGAGGAAGCGTGCATCTCTGCTCCGCCTGATCGCGGTTGCGTCGAGATTCGCGGCGCGCGCCAGAACAACCTGAAGGGGATCAATCTCGATCTCCCGCTCGGGACGATGACTGTCATTACCGGCCCAAGCGGGAGCGGAAAATCGAGCCTCGCCTTCGAAACCATCTACGCCGAAGGACAGCGGCGTTACGTCGAAACCTTCAGTCCCTACATGCGGCAATTTCTCGACCGCATGGACAAGCCGCGCGTTGATGAAATCCGCGGTATCCCGCCGGCGATTGCGATCGAGCAGGCCAACCCCGTTAAGAGTTCGCGTTCCACCGTCGGCACGATGACGGAGATCAACGACTACCTGAAGCTGCTTTGGCCGCGGGTCGCGCAGGCGTTTTGCCCGAGCTGCGAGCGTGAGATTCGCCCCGAGACGCCGCAAGGGATCGCTGAAGCCGTAGTGCGTGAACTAAGCGGCATGGCTGTTCTGATTACATTCTGGGTTGCGGTGCCAGCCAGGACCGAGCCGCGCGAGTTCTTCCAGTTTCTCCAGCAGCAAGGTTATCTCCGCGTCTGGCTCCACGACGAAGTCATTCGTTGCGACAGCGACAAATCGCCCGCGCGGCTCGGCGCGCGCGTGCAGGTGATCCAGGACAGAATCACGATCTCGGAAGAGAACCGCTCGCGCCTCGTCGAAGCAATCGAGACGGCGCTCCGCTTCGGCAAAGACCGGATCAACGTTGTTCCTGTTTCGGGAATAAACGTCCAAGGCCCAACGTCCAACGCTCAGCGTGCAACTCAGCAGCAATCAGCAATCAATAATCAGCAATCGGAAATCCCTTTCTCCAAAGGCTGGCATTGCGCCCATTGCGATCTCGATATCCGTCCGCCGACACCCGGGCTGTTTAGTTTCAACAGTCCACTGGGCGCTTGTCCGGAGTGCCGTGGATTCGGTCGCACGATTGCGATCGATCTGAACCGCGCGATCCCCGATCGCTCCGTCTCGATTGCGAAAGGCACCGTGCGTGTCTTCCGCGGCGAAGAAATGGGCGAGTCGCAGAAGGATCTTGTTCGCGCCTGCGCGCGCAAAGAGATCGATATCCATGCTCCCTTCGAGGAGCTGCCGAAAGCAGATCAGGATTTCGTCATCAATGGTGAGACGAAGAACGGCGAGTACGAGGAAGACGAAGAGAGTGACCGCTGGTATGGCGTGCGCGGTTTCTTCAAGTGGCTGGAAAGCAAAACGTACAAGATGCACGTGCGCGTCTTGCTCAGCCGGTATCGCGCTTATACGACCTGCCCAAGTTGCGAGGGCGGGCGCTTCCAGCCTGATGCGCTCAACTATCGCATCCGCACTGCGCCGCCCTCCGAGACGAATGGGACGTGGCTCGAGACGGCGTTAAGCTTGCCGGAAGTCGCGGCCCTCCCGATCTGCCGCGCGCGCGATTTGCTCGTGCACCTTGAGTTTCCGCCTCACGACTCCACCGCCGTCATGCTGCGTCGCGAGGTCGTGACGCGACTGACGTATCTCTGCGAAGTAGGGCTCGGCTACCTGACGCTCGACCGCTCCACGAGAACTTTGAGCGGCGGCGAAGTGCAGCGCGTCAATCTCACCACCTGCCTTGGCGCCTCGCTCGTGAATACGCTCTTCGTCATGGATGAACCGAGTGTCGGTCTTCATCCGCGCGACGTCTCCCGCCTCCTCCGCATCATGCACAACCTGCGCGACAAAGGGAACACCCTCCTCGTGGTCGAACATGAGGAAGCAATCATGCGGGCCGCCGATCACCTGATCGACATCGGGCCAGGTCGCGGCGAAGAAGGCGGCGAGCTGGTGTTCGAAGGCACGCTCGAAGAAATGCTGGGGAGTCCACGCTCGGATCGTGCTGGTAAAGGCGTTTCGCCTTCACGAAGTTCCCCAAGAACTTCGTCTAACGAACAGCACTCAAATGGAAGTCCGTTGCCGAAAAATGCGGCAATCAGCACACGCCACACGTGCGCTACCGAATCCCTCACCCGCGATTACCTGACCGGCCGCAAGCGAATTCCGATTCCGAAATCGCGTCGAAAATTCACCAGCGCAATCAAGATCATCGGTGCGCGCGAGCACAACCTGAAGAACGTCCACACCGACATCCCGCTTGGCGTTTTTACCTGCGTCACAGGCGTCTCCGGCTCCGGCAAATCGACGCTCATTCACGAAGTCCTTTATCGAAACCTGATGCA
>JACDBM010000255.1 GCA_013694945.1 Chthoniobacterales bacterium | reverse complement strand
CGTGACGCGCGAAACGGAATTTGGCCGCGCCGAAGTTCTGCCAGCCCGCGCGTCTGGCGAGCGCCTTCAGTTCCGCGAAAGAGAAGGCGCGCCGCGCCGAAGCCCGTCCGTCCGCCCGCGTCATGCTGTCCCGAAAGATCAACACCGTAAGCAAATAAACTCCTGCGAGGGCAAGAAAGCCGCGCCGGAGATCGGAGACGAGCACGCGCCCGTGCGATAATTCCCGGCAGCGCCGGAGCAAACGAACGGCGTCTTCGTCACTGAAGTGATGGAGCGCAAGCGAGCAAATCACGAGGTCGAACGGTTCCGGCGCGCTGAAGGTAAACACGTCCGCGCACGTGCAAACAATCTCCGGATATTCCGTGCTCAGTTGCCGCGCCATTTGGATTGTCGCCGGCTGGAAATCCACTGCTTCCACGCGGACTTCTGCTCCCGCTTGACGCGCGTAATCCGCTACGAGTCGCGGGATATCGGCCGAGCCCGTCGCCAGATCGAGGATCCGCAGCCGGTCTCCACGTTTCACCCAACGGCGGACGAAATACTCGACGATCCGATAACTGCCGAAGTAGCGATTTAGCCCTCGAAGACTCTTGAGGGCGGATTCGAGTTCCCGTGAAGAGACGTCCGCGCGGTCCATTAACTCTGGCTCGGCGGCTTCGAACTGCCTTTTCATTCGATCTGGTAGGAGCGTTTTCTGGCTATGGCACGCGAAGAGAGACCGGTATTCTGTTTGCAATGGCCGACGCGGTGCTCTTCTCCGCCCCAGGCCGCCGATCTTCCTGACGCAGGAAAGGCGTCGAGGAAAGCCTCTGGGAAAAGATCACTCTTCAAGAACCAACGCGGCGGGTGATAGAGAGCGCGCTTACCGATCCAGAAACTTCTGCCAGCTTTCCGGAAGCGTGGCTGTTTCCACGTCGCTCGCGATCCGCCCTTCGAACTCCGGATTGAATGAGACGCTCGTCCCATAAACCATGATCAAATCCTCTGAACTCTCCACGCGGATCGCATGCGCAACGCCCGGCGGGATCACGATTGCCACGTTGTTGCTGCTCCGGTGATTGTCACCATCCACCCATAAGCGCATGGTGCGCGACTTGAGCCCGGACCGTAGATCGCGCAGGATCATCTCCGCTCTGCCTTGCATGAAGAACATCATGTCCCATTGCTCCTCGGCATACGGGCGAAGGGCGTAATTCTCGGCCTCATCAATGAAAAGTCGTCGAAACCAAGCCCCCGGCTCGATCTCCGCGGGCACCCTCGGCGGGTGAATGTGGAAACCTTTCGCCCTCTGCGCGAACATGCGCGCCGCGGCCCATTGGCTCGGCCAGAAGCCGATCTTTGCCAGGATGCCTTCATCGCGCCGCGCCAGCTCGCCAAAAGATCCTCGATGAGGTTGCGGATGGATCACACGTGGGAAAACCTCCACACCCGGGATCCAGACGGCTTGCACTTCTGCGGCAGCACGATCCGCGGAGACGACTTTACCCGATTCGAGCCCGCGGTGAGCGAGCTGCTCGCCGAAAGTGCCCGAGCTGTAATCCCGCGTCTCCAAGGCAGCCTGCGCTTCCGGTGAGAGTGCCCGCCAAAGGTCGGTTCGAGGAGTCGCCACGTCTGATTTATTTGCCTAACGAGAAATCCGCGCGCTCGCGCGAAAGATTCGGGTTATAATAGGGATCGCGCTCAAGCAGGTCCGGCCAGCGTTCACGCATTACATCGGTTTCCCGCGCTTCGATGCTCCGCCGGCGGGTCGCGGATTCGTGGTGATACAACTTCGCAAACGGAGTGTAAACCACCAGATAACCGGCCCGCCGCATCCTCAGGCAAAGATCCACGTCGTTAAACGTTACCGGAAGCCGTTCTTCGTCGAACCCGCCGATCTCCTCGAAGACTTCGCGCCGCGTCAACAGGCATGCTCCGGTCACGGCGCTGTAGTTGCGCGTCACCTGCAATTGGCGGCAGATCCCCGGATCTTCGGCGCCAAAGTGGCGGAAGGCGTGCTGCGCTATTCCGCCGACGCCGAGCACCACCCCAGCGTGCTGAATAGTGTCGTTCCGGTATAACAACCGCGCGCCCACCGCCCCGACTTCCGGCCGCTGGACGTGCTGGACCATCACCCCAAGCCATTCCTGCTCGATCACTTCGATATCGTTGTTGAGAAACAGCAGCCAGGGCGAGTCGGTCTCTTCCACTGCAAAATTGTTGATCGCGGAGAAGTTGAAGGGGCCCTGAAAGTGCAGCACTCGGTGCGGTGTCCGGGCGAAATACTCGTGCGCCTCTGCGCTCTCGCTGTCGTTGTTCACAATCACGATTTCGAATTCCTGGTAGCTCGTCTTCTTGACCAGGCTCTCCACACAACGCGATAGGAGCGGAAGCCCGTCTCGCGCCGGGATGATAATGCTGACTTTGCGCCTTTGCCCTATCTCGCGTTTGACCCAATAGGCATGCGTCCGCCAGTCCACTGCGACATAGCCAGCTTCCCCTCGCCGCTCCAGGTGTTGGTTGATCGCCTTTTTCCCGGCTTCGAGCGCCTTTGGTTTGCGCCGGATATTATCCGAAGTCGAAAAAGCGCTCCGCCGCCAATGGTAAAGAATGCGCGGAATATGATGAACCCGGTCGGTCTTCTCCACAATTCGCAGAAAGAGATCGTAGTCCTGAGCGCCGTCGAACTCCTCCCGGAAGCCGCCAACCTCATCCACAAGCCGCCGGCGCAAGGTAGTGAAGTGACAGATGTAATTATAGCTCAGGAAAAAATCCGGGGACCAATCGGGCTTGAACAGGGGCGCATCGAAGCCGCCCTCCGTCAGCTTGTCTTCATCCGAGTAGATCAGGTCAGCATCAGGATGGCTTTGCAGCAGCTCAGCCGTTCGATAAAGCGCGTCTGGCTCCAGGATATCGTCATGGTCGAGCAGACCAACCCAATCGCCGCGCGCTTTGGAAAGCCCATGATTCGATGCGCCCGAGATTCCGCCGCTTTCATTCAATCGCGTCAGTCGTATGCGCGAGTCGCGGGCGGCGAGCGTTGGCAATGCCGCCAACGTGCCCTCGTCGGTCGACGCGTCGTCGATCAGGATCAGTTCCCAATTTTCGTAGATCTGGGCAAGCACTGAATCGGCCGCAGCTTCGAGCCAGAAGACAGGAGTATTAAAAACCGGCGTGATGATGCTGATAAGAGGCGCGCCCACGAAATCCCGCAGCTTGCCGCGCATGCCTTCCAATTCCTCCGCGGTTGCTCGATGGCGCAGAAGCCAGGCCTGATAGTCACTCGCGGAATCGACACTCCGCCGCGGCGCATCATCGGCCGAGCGTCGGCGTCGTTTGCTGACCTCGCGCAAGAGTTTTTGTGGCAGCCTGTAGGGCGCGAGCAGAACCTGACCAATCTTTCGTTCGGGAGATTTTCGCAGAGCCTGTTTCTCCTGCTTTAACTGTTTCAGCTGCTTCTTTGTTTCCTTCAGGTTCAGCACCTTCTCCTCGAGCTTCGCGATGTGCCGATCAGCCGCCTCCAGCTCGGACATGCGCGTGCGCAGGGTTCGCTCCAGCCCGCGCACATGTTGGTTTACGCGCGCGAAGGCCATCTCGATCGCCGGCCCAAAACTGGCGTTCTTCGTCGCGGCAGCGCGCGTCAGCCGAATCCCGCTGATGTTCAGCTCCGTCGAGTCGAAATCGTAATCGGGAACCAGTCCGAACCTGCTTAGACTCTCGACCAGTTTGGGCCGGCGCTTCGAAACCTCTGCTCCGGCGCCCGGCAATAGGATAACGTCGTCAGCCACGCGTGCGATCTCCTCCGCCTGCTCGTCCGGATTCTCATCGCTCTTCGAATAAATCCAGATAGCGACATCCAGGAGCCGCTTTTCTCCGTTCTGCGGCAGGAGAGCCGCGAGCTGACTTGGCGTTTCACAACTCACCGCGTAGACCCCGAACTCCTCTAATTGACGCTGCCATTCGCCCGTTCCGGCGCCCACCATCACGAGCTTGCGCCCCGGAAATTTCCGCGCCAGCACCCGCGCGAAGTCCGAGCGAAAAGGATGAGCAGGCCTCTGCAACACGAGGACATTATAATTGATAGATGCTCAACGCAGGCAAATTTACGTGCATCGCGCAGCTGCCCCACGGCGCGCACTGACTCCCGCATGCTCGATTTCAGCACTTATCTTCTGTACCGCGCGGGTTTGGCAATCGTCGGGGCGCTCCCTCTGCGGGCGCTCTTCTCGTTAGGCGAATTCTTCGGGCTCATCGCCTGGCTCCTGCTTCCGGGATATCGCCGTCTGGCGGCGCGCAATCTTGGGATCGCGTTCGGCGGGGAAAAAACGCCTGCGCAACTGCGGGACCTGACCCGGCGACATTTCGAGCGCCTCGGCGCTAACCTGCTTTGCAGTCTCAAGCTCGGGACCATGCCACTCCAGGAGGTAGCCGAATGCGTGACGGTCGAGAACGCGGATGTCGTGCACGCGGAGCTGTGCGCGAAACGACCCGTCGTGCTCGCGCTGAGTCATCTCGGCAACTGGGAAGTCTTCGCGCAAATCCTCCCGAAGTACTTCGGTTATGTCTCCCTGAGCACCGTCTATCAGCCGCTCCGCAACCGCCATATCGATGACGATATCCGGCGGAAGCGCGGGCGCGCCGGCGTGGAAATGTTCGACCGGCGCGCCGGGTTCCAGCAAGCATTCGCGCGGCTCCGCGCCGGCGGAATGGTCGGGATTTTATCCGATCAACACGCCGGTGACCACGGGCTCTGGACGCCCTTCTTCGGCCGGCTTGCTTCGACCACACCGCTGCCAGGGTTGCTCGCCAAACGCACCGATGCGGCTGTCGTGGGCGCAGGGATTTACACTGCAGGTCGGGCGCGCTGGCGAATGGTGTTCACTCCGCGTTTCGATCAACCCGGCGATTCCGTGCAGGCGATCACCGCGAAAGCGAACGACTGCATTGCCGACCAAATTCGGAGCGCTCCCGAAGATTGGTTCTGGGTGCACAATCGCTGGAAAACTCCCAGACCAAATTTCCTGCTCACGCTTTACAAGCGGGGCGTTTACCTCCCGCATCAAGCTGGCGCGCCCCCGCGCTCGGCCTCCGCTCTGGCTGGATCCCAGGACGGGCCCACCGATCTTAAGCCGTTCCGAATTCTCGTCCGGAGTACGAATTGGCTCGGCGATAGTGTCATCAGCGCGGCGGCCGTTCGCGCAATCAAGCACGGCCGGCCCGATGCTCACGTCACTGTTGCTACGCCGGCCAAGTTGGCGGCAGTTTGGAAGTTGATCCCCGAGGTCGATGAAGTGATGGAGTTGCCGCGCGGAGCACTAATGAAGGCCGCGCGTTTGCTGAAGCGTCGTCCTCGCTTCGATGCCGCCGTTCTCTTTCCCAACTCACTCCGGGTGGCTCTGGAAGTTTGGCTCGCCGGAATTCCCCGGCGCGTTGGCTATCGCGGGCATCATCGCTCATGGCTCTTGAATCAAATTGTGCCTAATCCACCGCGGCAAGGACCCATCCAGCACCACGTGCATCATTATCTTCGAATCGCCGAGCATCTCGGCGCCGCGGCCGTTGCCGAAATGAATGTCTCAAGTGGTTCGCCGAACGAAAAGCGCCCTCCACTGAAGCTGGGTCTCTGCCCTGGGGCTGAATACGGCTCCGCGAAGCGATGGTTGCCGGAGAGGTTTGCGGACGTTGCCTTGGTCGTCGCGGCGCAGCGGCCCGTTCAGTGGCAGCTCTTTGGCACAACTGCGGACTCCCGGGCAGGAGAGCAGATCGCCGTGCAACTAGGGAAACATTGCGTCAATCGGATTGGACGGACGAGTCTGCACGACCTGATCGCTGAGCTCCGCGAGTGTTCCCTGCTCCTCAGCAACGATACCGGCACGATGCACCTCGCCACCTTGCTCGGAGTGCCGGTGGTGGCGGTCTTCGGTTCGACTGAGCATCGGCTCACCGGACCGCTCGGCGCCGGGAACGTAATCATCCGTCATCACGTCGAATGCAGTCCCTGTTTTCTCCGCGAGTGCCCGCTGGACTTTCGCTGTATGAAAGCTGTTACATCCGGCGAAGTCACCGCGGCTGTTCTCTCCGCTCTGGACAATTGTGCCGTTGCTTTCCGCGCACAACCCGTCTGATTGTGCTGGCATGGAAAGCGGCGAGACGCCTCGCATTCGGACGGAAGTGCAGGTGATGTTTTTCGACACGGATTGCGCGGCCGTCGTTCACAACCTCGCTTACCTGCGCTTCATCGAAACGAATCGAACGCTCCTCGCGGAGCAACTTGGACTGCCCCTCCGGCAAATGACGGAAGAGAAAAAGTATCCAGTCGTCGTGCGGACGGAGATTGACTATCGGCGCCCCGCCGCACTGGGCGACCGACTCCTGGTCGAAGGTTGGCTCGACGGCGTCGAACGCGTCCGATTTTGGTGCGCTTTCCGCATCATTCGTCCAGCGGACGACACTCTCATCGCGAAATGTCGGCAGACGCTCGCGCTCGTGGAGATGCCCTCGGCCAAATTGCTGCGGCTTCCGGAGGAATGGGACAAATACCGTTCGTCGTAGTCGTCTTTGCCGTCAGGCATGGCCCTTCATCGTGCCGCCGAATGGAGGTTGAAAAGCGTGCTGCGCAATTTACTGTAACCGCTCACTTTCCCGGGAAGCTCATTATGTCGCAGCATCGCAGTCTCAAAGGCGCCAGCACCATCACGGCCAAACGGAATGTCCTGAAGCGCTTCGAGCGCGTCGAGGTCTTGAAGAAGCGGGGCCAATGGAAAGAGGGCACTAAGGTGCTCGGTCTTCCCAAGACCAAGCCGGACGCTTGAACGGCTGCCGCCGTTGTCGAGAGCTCTTGGTTGAGAGTTGAGAAGATCCGCAAGCGATCTTCTCTCCACGTCCAGTTTCACCTCTTGCGAATGCGCTTAAACCGCTTTCTGGCCGCGGCCGGCATCGGTTCGCGACGGCATTGCGATGAGTTGATCGCGGCCGGACGCGTCACAATTAACGGCCGGATCTGCACCGATTTCAGTGTGCAACCGACAGAAGGGGACCACGTCAAGGTCGGTGGCAGGATGGTCCGCACACAGCGTCATCTCCACCTCATGCTTCACAAACCAGCGGGGTTTGTCTCCACGCGTAGTGATCCGAACGCGCGCGACACTATTTTCGATTTGTTGCCGCCGCATCTGCCGCGGCTTTTTAATGTTGGCCGCCTCGATGCGCAAAGCGAAGGCTTGCTCGTTCTGACGAACGATGGAGACATGGCCCAGCGCCTGATGCATCCGCGTTACAAAATCGAAAAGGAGTATGAAGTGACCCTCGATCGTGCCTGGGATGCGGAATCAGCACCGAAGCTTCTCCGGGGCGTGATGCTCGATGGCGAGCGGGCGCGATTGGAGAGAGTCTACGCAGTAAAGCCGACGCTGCTGCGAGTGATCCTGCGGCAGGGAATCAACCGGCAGATTCGCCGCATGTTTTACGAAGTGAGGTATGACGTGAAAAGGCTGGTGCGCACCAGGATCGGCAGCTTGCGCTTGGGAGATCTCCCGCGCGGTCATTGGCGACCGCTCACGAAAGCCGAATTGCGCTCGCTCGAACCGGCAAACTCTGGGTGAGGCAAAGCGTTGTACAACATCAAGCAAACGCTCACTCCGCTTCCGCGCGCAAGATCTCCAGCGGTGGCGTGGTCCCAATGCCGCGGCTTGTAAGCAACCCCAGCAGGACCGTGATCGCAGTCACAGAAAGCGCCGCGGTGAGTAAAGGCCAGATCGACGGAGCGTAAGCCAGTTTGAAGACGAAATGCGCGAGTCCCCAGCTGGAGGCGAGCGCGAGCAGGATTCCCGTTCCGCTCGCCAGAAGACCCAGCATCAGGTATTCGGCGCACAGGATTTTGTAAATCTGCGCACGCGAGGCGCCGAGAGTTCGCAGCAGTACGCTTTCCTTCAGGCGCTGATAGCGACCGCTCCAGATCGTACTCGCGAGCACAATCAATCCTGCGCCAACGGTAAAGAGCGACATGACGCGAATAACGAGCGCGACTTTGCTCAGAATCGAATCCACCGTCTGAATCACGGACGTTAGGTCGAGTGCCGAGACGTTGGAGAACTTCATCACTACCGCGCTTTGCAAGCGCGCGGAGGCAGCGGCATCAGGCACGCGGCTGACGAGCACGTTGAAGGTCGGCGCAGCTTCGAGCACGCCCGCAGGGAAGACGACAAAAAAATTTGTCTGGAACCGCTTCCAATCGATGTCCCGCAGGCTCGCGATCTTCGTTTTGATCGAGACGCCCTGCACGTCGAAGACAAGCTCGTCGCCGATCTTCGCCTCAAAGTCGCGTGCAATTTCCTTATCGAGCGAGATCGGCACGACTTCGCCAGGCTTGTAATTCACTCGTCCGATCCATTTTCCCGCGACCACCTTTTCGGTTTCCGCCAACGCCTCCCGGTACGTGCAGCGATATTCCCTTTGCAGCTGCCACTCGGGAATCTTGCGTTTCGGGTCCGCCAGAATCGCCTCGGTGCTGCGGCCCTTTATTTCCGTCAGACGCATTGTGACAATCGGCGCCTCCTGAATAACGGGAAGGTCGAACGAGCGCACCATCTCGGCGACGCCTTGCGCTTGATCCGGCTGAATGTCGAAGAGGAAGATGTTTGGCTGATCTTTCGTGCCGATGGATTGGAACTGCGCGAGCAAGACTTCACGCGACAGATACAGGTTCAGGAGGAGAAATGTTCCCAGCCCCAGCGAAATCGTGAGGAGGAGCGTGCGGTTGTTTGGCCGATAAAGATTCGCAAGACCCTGGCGGAGCGCGAAGCTCCAGCGATGCGGGAAAAACTTTCGTACGAGCACCATCAAGAGCTTCGCCATTCCGGCGAAGATCAACACGGCGAAACCCAGCACGGCTGTGAAGATCAATCCGCGCTTCCATGTGTCCGTCTGCGAGATGGCGAATGCCGTCACGCTTCCCGCCATGATAAAGTAGACTAACCAGACAAGGCCATCGAAGCGCCGCGGCTCAGATTCGTCGCCAACTCCAGACCGCAGGATTAGAAGCGGCGACAAACGCCGGAAGCGGAGCAGCGCGGGCAACGCGAAGAGAACGCAAATGGCAAAGCCGATTAGCATCCCGCGGAGGATCGGCTCCCACGCAATCGCGGAGGAAATCGGAAGTGGGATGAACGACTTCAGAACCGCAGGGAAGATGCGCTGCATGGCCACACCAAGAGCGGCGCCGGCCGTTGCGCCCGCGAGGCCCATCGCCGCAGCTTGCAGCAGGTAAACCACCACGGTGCTGCGCGCCGAGGCGCCGAGGCAGCGAAGGATCGCGCCGGTCTTGTGCTTCTGCTGGAGGTGCGCCTGGATTGCACTCGCCACTCCCACCGCTCCCAAGAGAAGCGAGATAAATCCGACGAGATTCAGGAAGCGATAGAGATTCTCCAGCGCCGCACCGAGGTCTCGCTTCCGTTTTGCAACCGTGTCGTACTCCAGGCCGAAGCGCTGGATCTGCGGCACGAGTGCCCTGACCCGCTGCTCGGTGTCAGTCCCGCTGGGGAACTTCACGTAATTGCGATAGTTCGCGACGCTGCCCGGCTTCAGCAAAGCAGTCTCGCTCAGATGCTGCAGCGGGATGTAAACACGCGGAGCAAACGAACCGGCAGCAGAAGCTTCGCCCGGCATCTTCTTGAGTGCTCCAAGGACAGTGAACTCCGCTTCCCCGAGCTTGATGCGATCGCCTGGGGTCGCGCCGAATTGAATCAGCAGACTTTCGTCAACAACGGCGCCCCCACCATTCCGGAGCCCGTGAGCGGCCGGCGCCGGTTCGCTCTCCATGCTGCCGTAAAAAGGGAAGTCACCGCCGAGCGCCCGCACCTGCACCAGGCGCGTGCCCCCTTTGGCCGGGAAAAACGCCATCGTAGTGAAGCGAGTTTCACGGGCCTGCGGCGCGCCTAACGA
>JACDBM010000241.1 GCA_013694945.1 Chthoniobacterales bacterium | reverse complement strand
CCCGCTCCCGATGATCGTAGAAGCCATAATAGCCGATCGCGCCGACTGTGCCGTCGATCGCCGTATAGCTGGTAAAGAGATCGAAGCTGCCGAACACATTCTTCGTTGATAGGTGGAACGGCCGATCCGTCCGCGGCATCCACGTCACGAAATTCACGGCCCCACCAGGCTGCGAGCCATACTGCAAAGAGGCGCCGCCGCGAAGGACTTCAATGCGCTCGATGGAGTCGAGCGACGGGACGTAGTGCGACTCCGGGAAGCCGAACTGCTCGTTCTTGATCGAGATGCCGTCCTTCAGGACCTGCGTGTTCTCGCTTCGTTGCGAATCCAGTCCGCGGTAACCGATATTGATGATCGGTGAATTCGCTTCCTCGCTTACGAGTAGGCCGGGTGTGGTCGCCAGCGCCTGCCGAAAGTTGTTGTTCGTGATTGTCGGGAACTCATCCGGCCGCACGAACGAGCTCTTTTTGCCGGCGTTGATCCGTGTCCCTTCGACTTGAGGCAACGAAGGGTATTCCACTGGATTGACTTCGTAGCCAGTGACAATGACATGCTCCTGGGCGAGTTCATGTTCGGAGAGGCGGGCTCCGCTCGCCACTTGCGCGAGAGTGAGCGATGACTCGGCGTCCGCGCGGAGTTCGCCCTGCGGAGTAAACCTTCGAGCCAGCTTCGCTCCTCGCTGGAACTCCTGGCCTCCTTCCCAAGCTCGCTTTTCCGCCACGCTTAAGAGCGGTGGGATGGCATCCTCTGCGTCGGAAAGATTAGTGTCGAAAAAGACTGAGGCAAAGACGATGGCCAGCACTGGAACGGAGCGAACGCGCAAAAGCATTGCAGGAGGCAATCTGATCCGTTGAACTTCGGCAAGACGAATATTACAGGAATGTAATGTAAGTCGTTTGCTCCTTGCTGAGCAGTCGCCCCTTCTGTTCGCAATGAATTACCTGTCTTAGCTAGGAAGCGAAACAAGCCTCCTGCATTACGAAAGGAAAACATTTCTCTCGGAACAGTGCGGTCCGGATCAGGATTCCAGCGGCGTATCAGGAGCAGTAGGCGCGGCAACTTTTCCCTTTCGAGCTAACTGGCAGATACTTATCTGTCACTTGTGAAGGCTTCCCCTCGATTGCGGTCTGACGCTCCCACTTCTCTCAAGGCAGGCGTCCCAGCCGATCTCCTACCCACTGGGTTGGCGGGCATCTCCTCGCGCCTCAAATCAGGTCCTCGCCTGCACCCCACAGCCTACGTCGCCCTCAACGCGACCGTAATCGGCGACGTCACCCTGGCAGAAGAATCGAGTGTCTGGTACGGCGCCGTTCTGCGCGGTGACATCAATCGGATCATCGTGGGTGCGCGCTCAAACATCCAGGATTGCGCGGTGATTCATCTGGCGAACGACTTCCCCGCGATTGTTGGTGAGCGCGTGACGGTTGGCCACAGCGCGATTGCCCACGCCTGCACCGTCGACGACGAGGTGCTCGTCGGGATGGGGGCGATCATTCTTGATGGCGCGGAAATCGGCGCCCGCTCCATCATTGGCGCCAATGCGCTCGTCACTGCTGGCACCAAGATTCCGGCTGGCTCGCTCGTCCTCGGTTCGCCCGCAAAGGTCGTGCGTCGGCTCTCGCGCGACGAACAGGCGAACATCAAGACCTGGGCGCTGAAATACGTGGAGACAGCGAAGCGCTTTCGCGAGCACCTCAACGCAGCATCGTAGCGAGCCGTCGGCCGGCCTCGCGCAGAAGCTGCGGCGCGTTCTCGATCGCGGCGTCGGCCGTCATACCTCCCGCGCGAAGAACGAGGATGCCGTCAAAAAGCGAATCCTGAAGATCATCGGCTTCGCCAACGACGGCGTAGACAATCTTCCCCAATTTGCGCGCCAGTCGCGCCATCCCCGCCGGCGTCTTCCCCGCCAACGTCTGCGCGTCTAGTCGGCCTTCGCCGGTAATCACGACGTCCGTGTTCCGAACGGCGGCTTCCAAGTTCACCTGTTCCGCGACAACATCGAACCCGGGACGTATCGACGCCGCGCAGAAGCTCATTAATCCGAAACCCAGTCCGCCGGCCGCGCCTGCTCCCGCTGCATCCCGGAAATCGGTTTGCACCTCCGCGGCCACGACATCTGCAAAGTGACTCAAGGCGCGTTCGAGCAGATCGCATTGCGCCGGTGTTCCTCCCTTCTGCTTACCATAAACCCGCGTCGCCCCGTTCCGCCCAAGCAGCGGGTTACGGACATCTG
>JACDBM010000232.1 GCA_013694945.1 Chthoniobacterales bacterium | reverse complement strand
CGGGCGCAGCCCCAGCCTGAGGAGATCATCACCCCGGACAAACGGCGGCGGGATGATCGGCGCATTCGCGAATTCCTCGCGCTTACGCCGAAGAAATTCGTAGTTATCCAGCATCCCGTGGCTGCTCACGCAATCCACGCGATGCAGCTCCAGCTCGTCGTCGAAAGTCGGCCGCGCCATGAAGCGCTTGAGCTTTGCGACGCGCATCTTCGGGACGTCCTTGAAAACCATGTGCTGGCGCACGGCTTCGATGGTCGCATCGATTTCCGCCCGCGAAAACCGCAGCCGCTGCATCAGCGCTTCCGTCATTTCCGCGCCGACGCGATCGTGACCGTTGAAACGGATGCGGCCATTCTCATCCACGCTGGCGGTCGGCGGTTTGCCGATGTCGTGAAACAGCACGCTCAGGACCAGCGGCAACGACACGTTCTCCGGCAGGAGTTGGAGCATGATTCGTGTGTGCTTGAAAACATCGCCTTCCGGATGGAATTGAAGCGGTTGCTCGCAACCTTTCATCGCCTCGAGCTCCGGTAGGACGGCATGCATTAATCCGCTCTCGTCGAGAAGATCCCAGCCGCGTGCCCGGTGCGGCGAAAGAAAAATTCGCACCAGCTCTTCGCGAATCCGCTCCGCACTGATCTCGCCGATCGACGCCGCGCGTTCTCGCAAGGCCGCCCATGTTCCCGATTCAATTTCAAACCCGAGTGTCGTCGCAAAGCGAACCGCACGCAGCATGCGAAGGCGATCCTCAACGAATCGCTGCGTCGGATCGCCGATGGCGCGGATCAATCGCGCCTCCAGATCAGCGCGACCGCCGACAAAGTCGATGACCTTCTCGGCTTCGGGATCGAAGAACATCCCGTTGATGGTGAAGTCGCGCCGCGCTGCATCTTCTCCTGCGGTCGCGAAGTGAACCTCGGTCGGGCGACGGCCATCGAGATAAGCGCCGTCCGAGCGGAACGTCGCCACCTCGAAATGCAGGGCATGCTCCAGCACCACGATCACGCCAAAATGCGCGCCGACAGCATACGTCCGTGCAAAGATCTTCTGCACCGCTTCCGGACGCGCGTCCGTGGCGATGTCGATGTCTTTGGGAACTTCGCCGCGGAGAAGATCACGCACGCAGCCCCCCGCGAAAAAGGCGACATGACGGTGCGCGCGCAAGCGCGACACAATCCCGCGCGCGGTCGTTTCCATTTCGTTTTGAGGAGTCGCCATCATTGCAGCGCATTTTCGCGGTTGAACCGCAGCATGTCGAATGGGGAGCGCTGCCGGAAACTGCAGGCTGGCAGCCTGCGCTCCCCAAAGCCTCTGCAAAAACGCCTGTAACCAGAACATGTGGCTCACACCGACCTAGGCACATCGTTTCGCTCGACAAAACATCGGAGACGGATTTGATGTCCGTCAATTCGCGCGGCTGTTCAGCGCGGGTTTATCTCCATGCGATTCAAACTTTCACTCGACTGGCTCCTCATTTTCGTCCCGATTGCGATCGCTCTGCGTTTCTGGCCCGGAGGAACGAACCCCACCGCGCTTTTTGTTTGCTCCGCGATCGGCATTATACCGGTGGCGGGTTGGATCGGGCGCGCCACGGAAGCGCTGGCTGCTCGCGTCGGAGAAGGGCTCGGCGGATTGTTGAACGCCACCTTCGGCAATGCCGCGGAGCTAATCATCGCCGGAATCGCACTCTCAAAAGGATTGACCGGGGTAGTGAAAGCCTCCATCACCGGTTCGATCATCGGGAACATCCTCCTCGTTCTCGGCCTTTCGATTCTGGCGGGCGGCACGAAGTACCGCGAGCAACGATTCAACCGGACTGGAGCGCGCACATCCACCATTTCGCTCTCGCTCGCCGGAATCGCGCTGATCATTCCGACGGTCTTTCATCTCGCGGCGAACGCGAGCCCGGGCGGCTGGAGTCCATTCATGGAGCAACGGCTTTCTTTAGCTATCGCGGTGCTTCTGTTCCTGACTTATTTCTGCGTGCTCTGGTTCTCTCTCCGCACGCACAAACATTATTTTCAAAGCGCCGAAGCGGAATTGGAAGAGGAGGGCGAGCATTGGTCGCGCAGCAAGGCGAGCATCATACTCCTTCTTGCCACCGCCTTCGTCGCGCTCCTCTCGGAATTTCTTGTCGGCACGATCGAAAGCGTGCGCACGTCGATCGGTATCACTGAGGTATTCGTCGGAGTGATCGTGGTCGCGATTGTCGGCAACGCGGCGGAGCACTCGACCGCCATCATCATGGCCGTGAAAAACAAGATGGACCTCAGCGTTGGGATCGCGATCGGCTCGAGTTTGCAGATCGCGCTCTTCGTTGCGCCCGTGCTGGTCTTCCTCTCCTACGCCTTTGGCCGCCCGATGGATTTGGAGTTTTCGCTTCCGGAAATCTTTGCCGTGGTGGCTTCCATCTACATCCTCTTTCAGATTAGCGGCGACGGCGAAACGAACTGGATCGAAGGCGTTCAATTGCTCTCCGTTTATCTGATTCTTGGCGTCCTCTTCTTCTTCCTGCCCGAAAGCCACCATCCAGCGCACTAATTCCCCCGGGATCCACTCAGGCGCCCAGCCCCACTTTGGGAAGCACTTCGGGTTACGAGAGTTAATTTCTGCTCAATGCCGACGAGGCATGAATTGACCCACCTCGCCCTTCATCTACCGTTGGGGGGAATGGAACGCAGAAGGTTTGCCGGACTTTCGATAGCTTCCGGGTTCGGTTTGCTGCTCGCCGGTTGCGAAACAACGACGCAAACCACCAGCACGTCGCAGGCTTCCTCGCAAATAGCTACCAACACGACCACGGTGCCCGCTCCAGCTGGCACCCCGAAGAAGAATTGGACTCCTCAAGGCGCCCGGCAAACGGGTTCGCACATGCGATAACGCCCACGGCTGTCTATCGCGCTTGCGGCACCGGCACTTCCGCTGGACGGCTCGGACGACTGGTGATGTTTGCGTCACGCGAGGCGATCCGTCGCGCGACGGAAACTCCGGAATTCAGTGCGCCTTCCATGTATCCGACGAATTTGTAGCAAGCGTGCTCGCCCGCGAAATGCAATCGGCCGAGCCCGGCGTGCAGCACGGGGCCAACGGTCGTCACCTGTCGCGGCGCGGGGAAGGAATAGCCGGCTGCCGTCCACATCTCGCTGGGCCAATCCATGAAACGCGCCCCAACGAAGTTCCTTGAGAAAGACGGATAGATGCCGTTCAGGGCCTCGGCATACGCAGCATCCTTCTGCCGGGCCCAACGTTGCCGCGCACGCTCGGCGGGGGGTCCGCCGGAAAAGCTGATGAGCACCGCGCCTTCGGCATCGCTCCCCTGGTTATCCGTCCCGTCCCACGTCATGCTGACGATCCCGTCCGTCAAAGAATCCGGCGAGAGCCCGCTCTTCGCCCAGAAGCGGCGCTTCACTCCGGCGAGATACTTCACGTTCACACCCATTTGCGGGCGCAGCGACCACGGCAGGC
>JACDBM010000230.1 GCA_013694945.1 Chthoniobacterales bacterium | reverse complement strand
GTAGAACGCGCAGAACTTGCAGTAAACGTTGCAGACGTTGGTGTAGTTGATGTTGCGATCGACGATGTAGGTCACGATCTCATTGCCGCGGTTCCCGTAGCTGCCGCGCTTCGCCAGATCCCTCCGTACGTTCGCTAGCGCGCCGAGTTCCTCCAGCGGCCAACGGTAAAGCTCCAGCGCTTCCTCGCTGGTGATGCGCTCGCCCGCGAGAATCCTGTCGCTCAAGGTAGAGTCAGGGCCGGCAACCATTACTGGACTGTAGGTCAGAGGAATCGATGCGCACGTCCATCATTGCCGCGGAGATAATCTCTTATGCGATCAGTCGCCGTGATCCGCGGCGGTGTATGCGATCTGACGTGGGCCGTCCCCCCTCCGCAGAACACGATTACCCACCATCGTCGCGGTCGAAACCAGGGCACGGACAAACTCCGCCGCAGCCGCTGCAATTTGGTTCCCTATGATGCTGAGCCCGCCGCTGCGGTCGCGGCGTAATCGAGCCGCACCGTGGGCAGGTCGTCCTCACGACGATCTCGATCTGCCATACGTGTTGGTGTGCGATGACCCACCGTTGCTCTGATGTAATTCCGCGGCGAACAACTGCATCTTTGGAGAACAAACTATTTTGAGCAACGATCAGAATGTCGAGCCAGCCCAGCTCGCGGGCCGAAGACGCGCGAAGTGAGCCGACTAACGCAACGGCGAGGTGTGCTTCGCTATGTCAGTTTGATGGCCTGCATCGAGCTCACCACGTCGTCGGGTCCACGGTCTTTGAAGAAGCATTCATAGAAACCCGGACCGAGATCCCAGTGGTCGCCCTTGTAGTAGTCGTCCCGATAGAAACGCCAGATCCCGCTCACTACGATCAAAGAGCTGATCCGGTCGTTCCAGAAATCGCCCAGAAAATGGAAGCTCAGGTTCGTCCGAGCGTAGGAGCCGCGGAAACCCACATGATCGTAGACTACGATTTCGGGCATGCGCGCGTCACGGACCACGGCTTCCTCGCCGATTTCCGAGGCACAGGCGTGATAACTCAGCGGCCCAACTTTCCATTTCGTATCGATGACACAGCCATTATCTGGCGACAGTTCTGTTTTGGGAATTTGTCTCATAAGCGGGTTAGTTCTTAAGTTCAGCAAACCGTCGCAATAATGTCGAGGAGAGAGATTTTGGACGAGCCGCTGCGAGGCGGCCGCGCTCCTGACCCGGCGCGGTGCTACGTTTTGATCCGCGCGTCCGAGCAAGAGTAGGCGTTCTCGAGCGCAGGCAGACCTCGCCTACAACGCCGCGCCCTCTCTCCTCCGAAACTTGTCCAAGTCCACGTCGTGCCACTGCCGGATGCTGTAGATCGGCGTCGTGAGCGCGAAGAGTACCTGGAGTTTCGAATGGCCCAGGATCTCCCCGGGTGTGATCAATTCGTACTGAATCGAGAGCTCCTTTAGCACTGCGAAGATCCAGAAGAGCTGAAATGGCCGCAGCAGCCGCAGCTCAAATTTCACCAGCTTGTTCTCATCGCTCACCCACGCGGTGCCGCTGATCGTGTCCAGAAACCGATCCGCGGTATTCTTCTCCGGCTGATTCGGCCTCGGTTTGAATGAGACGCGCCGTGCACGCTGCCCAGCGATCTCGTCGAAGCCTTCAGCCGCGAATTCGAAACGCTCCGAGATGCGGTGTTCGCGGGCAAACTCCTGCAAGCTAGTGTCTTTTTCCTGTTCTTTGGTCCCCTCTCCCTTGCCCTCCGGCAGCCGGACCTTTCCCTGCACTTCGCGGGAAAGAAAGGTCATCGGGCGCGCATCGCCCGGGCGCATAATGGCGTGCGCTTTGGCTGTGCCGCGGAGACGACCGCGTCCATCCCATTCCTGAACGCGCATCCGCGCTTCATATTCCGACGTCTGCATCTGCTTGCGGAAGTTCTCCGCTTCCTGCAGAGCCCGCTCCAGCATGCGACCGGTCTCCGCATCGATCGGCTCCGCCCGTGCCGCCACAATAGTGACGAGCAGCATGAACCCGAGCGCCAGCCTCCACCAAACTGCGGCGCAGCAGGCTACCGGGCGTGCGACCAACGTTGACTTAGATGCTATGTTCCCGGCTGTCGGAGCGTAACCGGATCGTCTTATTTTGCAGATCATGTGAGGCGCGAATGAACCGGACCGTTTTACTCTTTGCCCGCATCAGAATCGAATGAGTAATCGTCTTTGGCCCCTGCGTTTTGATGCCGGGCAGGAGCGCGCTGTCGCTTATTCCTGTGGCGCAGAAAATGATGTTCTTCCCGTTCGCCAAGTCGTCCGTGAAAAACACACGACCGAGTTCCTCTTCGTAGCCTTCAGCAATCAGCTGAGCGCGCTCTTGTTCGTCCCGCGGCCACATCTTGCACTGCATTTCGCCGCCGAGACATTTGATTGCCGCCGCTGCCAAGACAGCCTCCGGCGAACCGCCGATGCCCACATACAAATCGATCCCGCTCCCTTGAATCGCCGGTCCGATTGCGGCGGCAATGTCGCCGTCGCCGATCATTCGGAGCGAAGCGCCCACGCGCCGGATCTCCGCGACAATTTCCTTATGCCGCGGCCGATCCAGCATCATCACCACCACGTCCTGCACGCGCTTGTTCAAGGCCTTCGCGACCGTGAGCAACGTCTCCTCGATCGGGCTCTCAATTTTTAACGTGTCGATCCCGACGATCTGCATGGCGCGGGTGACCTGCGGGCCGTAGGCGAGCTTCATCATGTAGAATGATGGGATGTCGCGCAGCGCCACCTTCACCCCTTCTTCGGGACTCGCCGCCGCGATGCAGGTAATCGAGTTCGGCATGCCCTTCGAGATGTTGGTCGTGCCGTCAATCGGATCGAGCGCGATATCGAACGGCGGCGAACCGGGCATCCACGTCCCGAGCTGTTCGCCCTTAAAGATCCCGGGTGCGTCGTCCTTGATCCCCTCGCCGATCACCACCTCGCCACAGATGTTCATCAGGTCGAACATCCCCCGAATCGCGTCGCACGCGGCCGCGTCCGCCAGTTCTTTCTCGCCGCGTCCGAGCCACTGGAGCGAGTTCAAAGCCGCCGCTTCGGTCGCGCGAACAAAATCAAATTCGATAATGCGCTCGATGTCCTGGTAATTCTGACGCGGCAATCTCATTTGCGCCTACTCTCCGCCCGAGCCGCGACCGCTGACAAGCGGAGTCTTGGTGTTGCGCCGCGGTTCGACTGCGTCTCACGCTTTGTGTCGCTTCCCGTGAGCTGCTAATCTCCGCGGCACGATATGGAATGGCTCTTTTCCCCGGAGGCTTGGATCGGACTGTTTACGTTGACTCTGCTCGAGATCGTT
>JACDBM010000193.1 GCA_013694945.1 Chthoniobacterales bacterium | reverse complement strand
AATCAGTTGATCGCTAATGATCCAGATTGGCGCGGCAAAGTCTTCGTCAGTATCCAGAACAATGCTGCCCGGGTGCAGGCCAGCATTCCACTGAAGGATGTTGCCCTCATGAGTGGCCGCTATCTGAACGGTGAGGCGACTGTGCAGGCATCACCCGATGGCGATCCCTACAAGGCACAGATCACGAACGTAATTCTTGCGAACCAGGCTGTGCCCGAAGGCGTGCTGGAGAGCCGGGTATTCGGCTGGTCCTCAGTGCACGGAATGGCTCAAAAGTGGCTTAACGAGCAAAATATCGCCGTGTTCAGGATCGAAAACGACCGCGTGATTGGCGAGACGCGCTGACCGCCACCAAAAAGCTACTGCATGATCTCCCGAACGAAGACGTTGAGCTGGCCGTCCGACTGCTTGCGGACCTCGGTAATCTCATAGGGACGCGCGTCGTCACGAACTACGGTTGAGCCTTGCGGAGGCGCGGTGTAGCCCGATGGGAACTCAACGATGATCCGGGTGGATGACGGGGCACCGAGATGCAGAACCGATTGCGCCATTCCGCTCTTCGGCCGGAGCACGGCGCGGTTTGCTTCCGCGAAATTGACCACGAACTGACCCCGAAGATAAACGCGCTCCCCAGCGAGGCCGCGATCGGCCACGTCGCGCAAATCCCCGGTGGTGATCAAGCGGCCGGCCGGCATCTTGCCCGGTGGATAGGTTTTCCAGGATGCGCCGCCCGCAGTGGAAGCGAGAGCCGTGTCGCCGGTGACTGGTCGCGCGGGGAGAGGCGTCGTTTCCATAGGAACGATCGCGGACGGCGTGAGCGCGGCTGATGCCGGCGTGGTGCTGGCGAGCGGTGCCGCCCGCGGCGCAAAAACGCTTGCGGCAGCCATCGCCATCGGGGTGGCTGATGGTGACAAACTCGCGGCGAGAGCCGCTGCCGAAGACGACGCCACAGGAGCAGTAGAGACATTACCGCGGGCGTTTTTTGCAACTTTGCCGTCGGCCGGCGTGGGAATCGTTTTGGACGCGAGCGCAAATGGTGTCGCGTTCGGCTGCTGAACTCGCAACGCTGGCTCCACGCGAACCAATTCATTCGCCGCCGTCAAAGGCGCAGGCGTTGGCTCCATGCCTGGCAGTGAAGTTCCCTCGATCGGAGAGCGGGCTTGCTGGCGGAAGGTTGCGTAGCGGACCTCTGCGTCGCGTCGCATGCTGTCTTTGAAGAGGGGCCAGCCGGCTTTCAAATTCAGATCAAACGGCGGCTCGAGACTGAACATGCCGCGGCCTTGTGTGACCGTGTAGCTGCCATAAAGGAGCGGCACGGCTGTGATCAACACCCGTCCATCCCGAAGCCGTTCTGCGTGAATCACAGCGGAAAGATCGTGCGCCCGCTCCAGTTTGATCTCCAGCCCGGTGCCGAGTGTTTGCTTCATCAACGGCACCGATTGCGCATCGGCAGGATAAACGTGCTCGAGCAACAGTTCCCCATAATCGATCGCGCTCGTCAGCGTGGCCATGCCTGAAGTGAAAAGATCATCAGGGCCGAGCTCGCGCGCTTCCATGATGGTGAAACGTCCCACCACATAGGGAACCAGACCCGAGACTTGTTGGAAATTGCGGATGAAATTGCGCGCTAATTCGGCGTTTTTCCTAGCCAGTTCCGCCGGCCGCAGGGCGCTGTAACGATCATGCAGTTGCTTCGGGCTCAGGAACTCGCCCGCGGGCGCGGCAGTTAATTGAAAACGCTTCGGCTGCTCGATTTTGTGCAGCTTCTGCAGAATGCGATAACTGTCCGGCCGCTCCGGTTGACCGAAGATGTAGAAAGTGCCGAGCCACACGGCGAGCGTTAACCCGATCAGGAGCAGGATCGCAATCGTCCAGCCGAAGAGGTTGCTCTTCCGCGGACGTCCATACGGCTCGTCGTAACGGAAGAGGGTGCGATCCATCTAGGCAGCCTCCAGCGCGGGCGGCGCAGGCGTTTTCAAGCAGGCTGCGCGGGTTCGAAAGAGGTGCCGCAGCCGCAAGTGCGCGCGGCATTTGGATTCAAAATCTGGAAGCCGGTTCCGGTCAGACCGTCGTTGTAATCGAGCGTTGCACCGCGCAGAAGCTGTGCGCTTTCCTCATCCACCAGGAACTCGACTCCCTCGCGCGCCACGATTGCATCGCCTGCCTTGCGCGCATCGAGCGACATCTCGTATTGCAGGCCCGAGCAGCCGCCCTTGGCGATCGCGACCCGAAGCCCTTTTCCCGAGGAACCGGCGTGCGATTGGAGCAGCGAACGAAGCTGCTGAACTGCACTCTCGGTCACGCTCATCATGGGTGTTTTGAGGTTATCCCGTGGCGACGGCAAGTCAACCGGACGGAGCTTCTCTCGCTTGCCCTGATCCTAATCTTGCTCATGATGCTCCGAGCTTCCGTCTGCGAATCCAAAGTGGATCAGGAGTAGGATCATGATCAGGAGCAGGAGTTCTAGCCGCGCAAGCCTCGCGTAATCTTCCCGACGGTTTAAGTTCGCGGACGAGATGAGCCGCATCCAATTGCTTCCCGACATTCTGGCCAGCCAGGTGGCTGCGGGCGAGGTGGTGGAGCGTCCTGCTTCCGTCGTCAAGGAGCTAGTCGAGAACAGCATCGATGCGGGGGCCCGCTCGGTGGAGACGATCATTCGTCGTGGCGGGATTTCACTGATTCGCGTGCTGGATGATGGCTGCGGGATGGATCGTGACGATGCTTTGCTCTCCCTGGAACGTCACGCCACGAGCAAGATTCGGTCGGCTGCCGATCTGGCCGCGATTGGTACCCTCGGTTTTCGCGGCGAAGCCCTGCCCAGCATCGCGAGCGTCTCGCGTTTTCGCCTAACGACACGTGAATCCGATACTCTCGCTGGAACTGAAATCATCGTCTCGGGTGGAAAGATCGAGACCGTTCGCGATGGCGGAGAAGCGCCGGGAACGCAGATCGAGGTGCGCTCGCTGTTTTTCAATCTGCCGGCGCGGCGGAAGTTTTTGCGCTCGGAGAACACGGAAAGCCGCAACGTCGAGCATCAGCTTCACTTGCAGGCGACGGGGCATCCGAACGTTGCGTT
>JACDBM010000192.1 GCA_013694945.1 Chthoniobacterales bacterium | reverse complement strand
GCTGTCGCGAACAAGTATCGGAGCAGCGAGGATCTTGCCGGGATTCGTGATTATGCCGGGAAGCACGGCTTGGAGTTGGTCGGTGAGATTCCGTACGACGAAGAGATTCAGCGTGCGGATTTGGCGGCCGAAATTCCAAAGCTCGACAGCGAGCACGCGGCAGCTACCGCCGTGCGGAAGATGGTTGATCGACTCAATATCTGAGGTCGTTCAGCTCTTAGGCAGTGATAAAGTTTCAGGCGCAGCACGATTCGCCTGTCTGAATAGGCGGACAGGGAACTGAGCCGTAGCTGCAAAACACGCAACAATCGCCTCCGAGCGGCTTCAGCCGGGCGTTACACTCCGGACAATCGAAGAAAAACAGGCAAGCATTGGTCGGCATTGTTTCCTTCGTGCGATGGCCGCAGCGGGGACACGTAATCGTCGATTTTAGGATCGCCATCCGCGCGCTTCTCCTGCTCAGATAATTCCACAGCGTTGCCCCAATTAGACCGAACAAACCGCTGTACAGCGCCGGAAGAGAAAACGAACGATGGAAGTGATACGCGAGAGTCACGCAACTCAACGTGCCGACGATCAGCGGCCCGAAGTTGCGGTGCTGTCGACACGAGAGCGCCAACCCAGCTAGAGTGAGCACCGCGAACCCTTGGAAGATGTAGAGAATAATGCCTTCGAACCGTCCGAGTCCGCTCAATCCTGCCGCCGTTCCAACGGCAGCGAAGAGTGGAAAACAACACGGCGCAGCGATAGCTGCGAGGAGAGCGCCGATCGAGCCAACCCGGTCGAGAGAGACCATGCCGGCACTATACACTAGTCTCGGATGCGATCACTTTGGTCGGCTGACCCGACGTGATCACTTCTCCCGCTTCCAGGAACCCGCCCTTCGATGGCCTTGACGACCCGCAGCCTCGCGCACTAGACTACGAGGGCGGTTCCCCACCAGGGGATCTTCTATGAAAAGAATTCTTGTTTCTGCTTTCGTCGCTCTTGCTTCATTTCCGTTCGCATGCCTCGCTTGCGGCGACGGAGACTGCAGCATGGATCTGCCGCCAGCACCCGTGCCAGTTCCCGGGCAAGTGGAGAATGCGATACGCTCATTATCCGAGCACACGGGATTATTCGCTGGGCTCGCTGTCGCTGCGGTTTTCG
Organism: Chthoniobacterales bacterium; assembly: GCA_013694945.1. GTDB lineage: Bacteria > Verrucomicrobiota > Verrucomicrobiia > Chthoniobacterales > UBA10450 > JACCTI01. The sequence goes on along the minus strand of JACDBM010000192.1, from coordinate 986 downwards.
GTTTCATGGTCTCTCGGCAACGGAAGTTGCTGGAAACGAAATCTTCCGCCCCTGCGTTTGGCAGCACGAGCTAGGCTCGGCTTTCGGCGCTGACATCATGTGTCTCGCCATTCCAGGGAAGATTCTCGAGACGCACCGCGACCATGAAATGCTCATGGCGAAGGTGCAATTCGGCGGCATCAACAAACAGGTTTGCCTGGAATATGTGCCCGAAGCGAAGGTCGGGGACTACGTTCTGGTCCACGTAGGATTTGCCCTCGCGCAGATCGACGAAGCGGAAGCGAAACGCGTTTTCGAATTACTCGAGGCGATGGGCGGCCTCGATGAATTGAACGAGCCGCCGGAGTCTGCACAGCCGCGATCTCAGACACTCTGGCGTAAGGTCGAACCGAGCGCGCTTAGCTAGTCTCGATCAGCTTGCAGAAGTCGGCGGCGTGTCTGCCGCGTTTCTTCGCGTCGCGTTTCCACTGCGTGAGATGCTTGCGCAAGGAAGCGGCGAAGCGGCGCGTCTCCCGGAGCTTGCGTTCAGTTTCTTCCAGCGTGGCTTCCGCCATCGCCACCACGCAGCGGCACGTCGCTTTGCCGTTCCCGCGCAGACTGATGATTCGCTTCACCTCGTCGAGCGAGAATCCGAGCGATTGCGCCTTTTTAATGAAACGCAATCGGGCGAGCGCGGTCTCGTCGTAGGCGCGATAGCCGTTCGCGCTTCTCGCCGGCGGCGCGAGCAGTCCGCTCCGCTCGTAGAAGCGGACCGCATCGCGTTTGACCCCGGCGAGGCGCGCGAGTTCTCCGATGAGCAGCGTCTCGCTCACGACGGGGTGGAGGTGAGGAGCGCGGCCTGGGCTTGGTTGATGCGGCCTTCAAACACAATCTCGCCGTTCACCATCACGGTCGGGATGGTGCGGACGCCGAACTGGAGCGCCTCCGCGCAGCAATCTATATCCGTGCAACGGCGCTCGATGACTTCGCAGCCGCACGGAGCGACC
>JACDBM010000165.1 GCA_013694945.1 Chthoniobacterales bacterium | reverse complement strand
GCACCTTGTAGTTAATTCGTGTCGAATCATTCAGGCCACCGGCCAATGAAGCGATTTCTGCCCTGCGAGACAAACGCGCCGGCATAATCCGGCACGAAGAAAAGGATACTCCTATGGCCACTGAAGTTCTCGAGTCACCAAAAACAGGAGCCAAGGGAGTCAATTTGTTCTCGGCCGCGGCCGACCGCGTGAAAGAGGAGCAGCTCATGCCGGATGAGCGGAAATTCAGGGGCGGTCCGCTGAACGTCGTCCACGCCTACTGGCTGGCGGGAATGAGTTGCGACGGCTGCTCGGTTTCGGTCGTCGGTGCGACCGCGCCGCCGGTGGAAGATTTGCTTATGGGCGTCATTCCCGGAATCCCGAAAGTCGTGCTCCATCATCCGGTGCTCTCGGTCGAAGCGGGCCACGCTTTTGTGCGCAACTTCGAGATGGCGGAGAAAGACGAACTCGGCGCGCCTTATGTCGTCATCATGGAAGGGTCGGTAGCGGACGAGCGCATCGCGGAGAAGACAGGCGGATACTGGGTCGCCCTCGGGGCGGAGAAGATCGACGAGAACAGATCTCGATGCATTCCGACGGCGGAGTGGTTGAGGCGGCTCGCTCCGGGTGCGGCGGCGGTGATCGCGATCGGCACCTGCGCGACCTGGGGCGGGATTCCGGCAGCGGTCGGGAATCCCACCGGTTCGATGAGCGTGATGGATTTTCTCGGCAAAGATTATCGCAGCGCCTATGGCTTGCCGGTCATCAACGTGCCGGGTTGCCCTCCGATTGGCGATAATTTCACCGAGACTGTCGCGGCGATTTTGCTCTTCTTACAAGGGATCGGACCGCTGCCGGAGTTCGACGATCTCGGCCGCCCGGCGTGGCTTTTCAACGGGACCGTCCATCAGAAATGCGTGCGCGGCGGCTTTTACGAAGAGGGCATCTTCGCGGAAAAGTACGGCGACAAGGAGTGTCTGGTCGAGATCGGCTGCTGGGGACCGGTCGTGCAGTGCAACATCACCTCGCGCGGTTTCATCAATCACGTCGGCGGCTGCATGAATACCGGCGGCGTTTGCATCGGTTGCACGATGCCGGGTTTTCCGGACAACTTCACTCCGTTCTACAAGAAGCCGCCGGGCGCGAATATTTCGAGCGCGGGCTCGAAGGTCCTGGGAACGTTCATGCGGCCATTGCGCAAGATCTCGATGAAGTTCTTGAACAAGGAGGCACGCTGGCATGAGACCGGGGTGCCGAGCGGCTGGGGACATGCCGACGAGTCCGGCGTCGTGAGCAAGCTCATTCATCACATGTACGTGCGATACCAAGGGATCGGCTCGAAACGGAAGTGGAGGCCGAAATGAAGCAGGTCGCGCGAGCTTTCAGCTTGCGAGGCGCCGCCGGGCAAGCTGGAGTCTTGCACTACCCCTGACATGTACTGGACCTACGGCTTCATCGTCGGGGGCGTGATCGTTCTAGTCGTCGCCATTCTCCTGATCACTATCCTCTTGATTGCTCGGAACATCCGGCGTCTGGCCGGTGAAGCCCTAAGCGTGGCGGCTGAGATCGAAACGGGGACCAAGCCAATCTGGGGCGTCGCCGGAGCGAACGACATCGTCCGGGACATCGCGCGGGCGGCGAAGTCACTCGAAGGCCGCGTGAAAGGAATCGCGGCTGTGCTCGAGCGTTCGGCCTAATTTTCGATGGACCCGCAAACGCAACAACTCTGGATCATCACGCTGGTCGTGGCGGTCGTGGTCGTGATCGTGGTCGCGGTGTTGCTCGAGATGATCGTTCGGACCGCGCGGGGCATTCACGGCCTCGTTCAGCAAATCTGGATCGGTGGAAAGCGGATCGCGGGGAACACGGTCACGCTCGCGTTCCTGCACGAGACCAACAATCTTGCGGGCATGATCCTCGGCTCGGCGAGTGAGATCGCGAAAGCCACCTCCCGGATTCGCCAGTTAGCGGAAGGGCCAAAATCATGATTCTTCTCACCACTTTGAGTTGCCTCGCAGCGGTGTTGCTGCTCGTCGTGGTCGCAGTAAATCTGGTGCGCATCGCCGGCGTCCTGGAAGGAATCGGCGGCTCACCCACAAGCTGGCTGGCGAAGCTGCGCCTCGGCTTGCGCGCGATCGAAACCGAAACCGCGCAGATTGCGCCGCAGGTCACCACTTTGAACAGCGGGCTCGGCGCGGTGGACAACGGCCTCCGGCAGGTGGAGCGCGACCTCGCTGCCTCCGTCGCGGCCCTTCGGGGAGGTCAATCATGAGCGTGCACTACTGGATTTGGGCGATCACGCTCGCCATCATCACGTTGGTTGTCGTTCCGCTCGCGATCCATCTTCTGCATCGCGCGTTGACGGCGGCGCGGCAGATCGAACGTTACACGCGCGAGATGCTCGAAGCCGGCGTCGGCATCGCGAACAATACGGCGGCAATCCCAGCTCTCGAGGACACCCTGAAGACGGCCGGTTCGCTTGTCGAAGCCAGCAAACTTTTGAAAACGCGCGCCGACGACGTGGGCAGCGTCGCGATCGATCTGGCAGCTCCGAGGTAAAGCCATGCTGAACATTCTCGTGATCTGGACGCTGGCGTTGGTCGTGGCGATCGTTCT
>JACDBM010000128.1 GCA_013694945.1 Chthoniobacterales bacterium | reverse complement strand
GCAACATTCCGGCGTACGCGCCCGGCCGCCTTCTCCTCCTCTTTCCGGCATTTCGCTCGTCCATCGAGCAGAGCCTCAACGGCTGCCACGGCGACGCTTGCGCAGTTTGAGAACCTGCCTGCTACCTGCGCGTTCGCGGACCATTTCATTCTCTGCGCGATCGCGGGGGCGTGTCCCTGAGTTGAAAACTGCACCGCGCGTCGCTAATTGCTGCCGCGATGTCTAAGGACTCGGCGTTGGACCTGCACGCAGAACAGACGCTGCGCGCATGATCACATTTTATGCTCCAGGCAGGCCCAGCGTCTCTCTCACAGAGCGCACGCTTTGCAGCGAGCTGACGGGGACGGCCATCTGGATCGATGTCCTGGAGCCGACGGAGGAAGAAGAGCAATCCCTCGAAGCTGCCCTCGGAGTGGACATCCCAACACGCGAAGAGATGCGGGCGATCGAGCTCTCCAGCCGTCTCTATGAAGAGAACGGCATTTTGTTCATGACCGGCACCGTCTTGACCCGCGCAGACACAAGCAGGCCGCAGAGCTCAGCCGTCACGTTTATCCTTGCCGGCGAGAAACTGATCACACTGCGCTACGAAGACCCGGTGCCGTTCCAGACCTTTCGCAAGCAGCGTGAAGCGAATCTCCAGCGGTTCCAGACAAACACCCAATTCCTCGGCGCCCTCGTGGACGCGATTGTCGAGCGAATCGCGGACATTCTCGAAAGCGTGGAGGTACAGCTGGACAACATTTCGGTGAAGGTCTTCCACCCCGAACATGCTGCATCCCCTTCGCGCACTCTGACACGAAGCGCCCGCGGCCAGACGCGAAAGGAGCGGCAGCGCGATTTTGTCGAAATTCTGCGGCAGATCGGCGGTGCGAGCGACCTCGTTTCACGCGCGCGCGAGAGCCTCGTCAGCTTCATGCGGCTGGTGGCATTTTATCGCGAGGTGCGGAAAGAAAACGGCGGGACACGCGAATCAGTCGCGCACTTGAAAACCATCACCGGCGATCTTGGCTCGCTGAGCGATCACGCCACTTTCCTCGCGACCAAAATCAGTTTTTTGCTCGACGCCACCCTGGGCATGATCAACAACGAGCAGAACGCGATCATCAAAATTCTTTCCGTCGGCGCGCTCGTATTTCTGCCGCCAACGCTCGTGGCGGGAATTTACGGAATGAACTTCGAGCACATGCCGGAGTTAAGATGGTTACATGGGTATCCGTTTGCCGTCGCGCTCATGATTGTCGCGGCGGTGCTGCCCTATCTTTTCTTCAAGCGCCGGGGCTGGCTCTAGAGCAATGAGTTAGAAGAAAACGAAAAACTTTGGCAGCAGGCCAACTGGATGGACCTGCGAGCTCGATTGAGCCAGGAATCATGCCAAAGCTCTCTGACTTACTGCACCAGGCATGGAACAGGAGAATCGAAGTCATCCCTTCGTCACCCCAGAGAATATCCTCAGCTCCCTTGTGGTATGCTGAAGCCATGACGCGCTGGAGCGCTCTGATGTTGAACGCGATGGTTGCCGGCAGCGTTCACGTTGCCGGCGAAACGCTCTCGCAGGAGCCCGAAGACCCGCTCGAGATCGAGCCGCCAGTCCTTATCCAAAGCCGCGCGGCCGACGGAACTTTGGTGGTTCAGGGCGCTGGTCCTCTCCCTGACCCCGAGGTGGAAATCGCGAAGCTGGAGAAGGAGCTGGTGCGGGCCAGGAGCAATGCGAACGCTGGCGAGCACCTCTACAAAAGCGGCGTCATCTCAAAACTGGAAGCCGAAAGCCGCGCGCTGAAAGTGATTCAACTGGAGGCGCGGCTTGCCGGAGCGCGGCTCGCCCTCGCAAAATTGCAATCTGGCCAGCCGGACGAAGCGGACGGCGTTCTCAGAGGTGTTCAGACTACAAGTAACCTGAACATCACGGAAGCGTCCGAAGCAGCGCAACGCGCTGCCGAAGCGAAGCGGCGTGCGGAATTGGATGCGGCCCTTCGCAACCTTCAGCGTCAGCAGAAATTGCTGGCGCTCGGCAGCGGCCGGAAAGCGGATGTAAATCGGGCAGAACAAAGGCTCGCGGAATTGCAACGGGCACAGGACTGAACGGAAGAGTTCATGGTCTCAACACTTTCTTCGCGAACGCATTTCATCTGAGGGCTCTCTGCCGCTTTCCATGAAGGTGCTCGGCTTAACATTATGCTCGTGATCCTGTTCCTGCTCTTGCTCGCGATCCTGTTCCTGATCTGTGATTGGCGCTCCAGACTTTGGCTCTCAATTCGACAACGAAGATCCGTGCGCCAAGTGTCGCCGCCGCGGTCGAGGATTTGTTGTCGCCCTTTGGCGAAAACAGCGACGTTGAGCTTGGTATTGCTCCCCATGATTGATGGCGTCGCGGATGACGTCCCGTTGGAAACCATCGAAGATCGTGTCGCTGAATACGGCGAAATTGTGCGGGCGCGACTCGATCCGCAGTTTCGCGCGGTCGGTCTCCCCTACCCGCCGTCATGGGTCACGCTGATCGGGCTCAAGGAGGAGCGTTTGCTCGAAGTTTATGCGGGTGACACGTCTGGCGAATCCCGCTTCGTCTGCTCCTACCCGATGCTCGCGGCGAGCGGCCGGCCGGGACCGAAACTGCGCGAAGGCGATCATCAGGTGCCTGAGGGCGTGTATTGCCTGCGCGAGCTGAATCCGAACAGCCGGTTCCACCTCAGCTTGTGGATCGATTATCCCAACGGCTTTGATCTTGCCCGCGCCGCGGAGGAAGGAAGAACGGAACCGGGCGGGGAAATCATGATCCACGGCGGCGCTGAGTCCAGAGGTTGCCTCGCTGTAGGCGATTCCGC
>JACDBM010000125.1 GCA_013694945.1 Chthoniobacterales bacterium | reverse complement strand
TTCCGGCCCCACAGCACCCGCGTTTCGTGCAAGATTTTCGGCGCCGCTCAGAAATCCAATCTTGGGATCGGGCGAGAAAATCTTAAGATAGCCGGCTGAAAAAGTCACCACGCACATGAAAACGAGTGGCACGAGCGTGACCCAAAGATAACGCGCTTTTCCCATCTTGATCAGAAGCGTGGTGCCGAGGCAAAGCGCGATCACGCTGAGTAATTGATTTGCCAGGCCAAAGAGCGGCCAAAGGCTGTTGATCCCGCCTAACGGGTCCAGCACGCCTTGATACAGAAACCAGCCCCACGCCGCGACGAGCAGGCTGCTCGCCAGGATGTTGGCCGCAACAGAAGTGGTGTCGCCGAGCGGTCGCCACAGATTCCCGAGAAGATCCTGGAGCAGGAAACGCCCGACGCGCGTGCCGGCGTCCAGCGTCGTCAGAATAAAGAGCGCCTCGAACATAATGGCGAAGTGATACCAGAGCGCAAGCGCCGTCGGATGGGATGATATCCGCGCGAACATGTGAGCCATGCCGACGGCGAACGTCGGCGCTCCGCCCGCGCGGCCAAACATCGTGCTTTCGCCGAGGTTTGTGGCGAGTTCGTGCATCCCCTGCTCAGTAACTGGAAAACCCGCGGCACTGATCCGCGCCACCACTTCGGCCGGCGCCCCCTTTGTGTTGATCGCGAAGTATTCGCCCGGCTCAATCACGCAGGCCGCAATCATCGCCATCAAGGCGACCATCATTTCCACAATCATCGCGCCATAACCGATGTCGCGAATGCGTGATTCGCGCGCCAGCATTTTCGGCGTCGTGCCAGAGGCGATGAGGGAGTGAAAGCCTGAGACGGCGCCGCAAGCAATCGTGATGCAGACAAATGGAAAGACCGGTCCCGCGAAAACCGGCCCAGTACCGTCGATGAAGCGCGAGATCGAAGGCATCAGCAACGTTGGCCTGATCAATACGACCGCGAGGGCCATGGCCGCGACAGTTCCGAGTTTCAAAAAAGTGCTGAGATAATCGCGCGGCGTGAGCAAGAGCCAGACCGGCAGGGTTGACGCAGCGAACGCGTAAATCATGAGCGACCAGGCAAGCCATTTCTCGTCGCGCAGGAACCACCCTTGCAGCACGGGAAAATGGGAAAGGAACTGGCCTCCCCAGACACCGAAGGCGAGCCCAGCCAGGCCGAAGGCGGTAATCCACCCGACACTGATGCGCCCGCTTCGCAGCCCGAGCCCCATGATGAGCGCGACGGGAATCGTGGTCGCAATGGTGAACACTCCCCATGGACTCTTCGCCAGTGCTTGCACGACGACGAGTGCGAGCACGGCCATCAGGATAATCATGATCGCCAGCACGCTGATGAGCGCGAGCGCGCCCACGCCCCGGCCGATCTCTTCTTTGACCATCTGCCCAAGCGTTTTGCCGCGGCGACGGACGGAGGCGAAGAGAACGATCATATCGTGCACGCCACCGCCCAGCGTGGCTCCGATCAGAATCCAGAGCGTGCCGGGCAAGAATCCAAATTGCGCTGCGAGCACCGGTCCGACGAGCGGACCCGGGCCCGCGATCGCCGCAAAATGATGGCCAAAGACCATCCAGCGATTGGTCGGCACGAAGTCTTTGCCATCCTCCTGCACGACTGCGGGCGTGGCGCGTTCGTCATTCAACTCCAGTACGCGCACTGCCAGCCATCTGCTGTAGAACCGATAGCTGATTGCTAGGCTGCAGAGCCCTGCGATGATGATCCAGAGTGCGCTGATTTGTTCCCCGCGCGCCACTGCCAGCACGTAGATGGCACCGAGGCCAAGCGCGGCGACCGCGATCCAAAGCAGTTTCTTCCAAAGGCTCATGCGCAAATGAATGCTTTGCGTCGAGTGTAGCCGAAGCCAGCGGCGCAGAGCAACTCCGCCAAGAGACTTACGTCAGTGCTTCGTGAGCTTTCGAGAGTTGCGCCAGCCGATCGGCGAATTCTGCTTTTCGCCGCCGATGCTCCTCGACCACGGCCGGGGGCGCCCTGTCCACGAACGAAGAGTTCCCCAGCTTGGCACCGACCGTGCGCAGCTCGTCCTGGCACTTCCCGATTTCCTTCTCAAGACGCTCGCGCTCCGTCCCTTTATCAACGCCAGTGATGAGCAGATGCAACTCGCCCAATGCCGTTACGGAAACGGGGATCCCGGCGGCTGGTTTATATTGCGGGTCGAGCACAACTTCTTCTGCATGGAGCAGGCGCGAGATAATGGCCAATTCATCGGCTACCCAGTCCACAGAAGTGCGCAGGACAAAGCGCGCCTTTTTGTTCGACTGCACGCGCGACTCGGCGCGTAGATTGCGTCCGGACTGCACCATCTCGTAAATGGCCGTGGTCCGCTGACGCGCTTCGCGAACGCGCGGATTGCCGAAGCCCAGCACTCCCGCCCTCGGCGGAGAAGCGAACTGAATCGTCGCATCCGGCCGACCTGACGGATCGAGCGCGAGCAGTGTCCAAAGCTCCTCGGTGATGTGCGGCATGAACGGGTGGAGCAACCGTAAGACTGCCGAGAGCACATGGTCCATAACCGCAAGGACGCACTCCTTTCGGCGGATGTCTTCGCTGAAGATTTCGGTCTTCGAGGCCTCGATGAACCAATCGCAGTAGTCGTTCCAGAAAAACTCGTAAAGTCGCTGTGCTACTTCGCTGAATCGATGCTCGCGATACGCCTCCTCGATCGCGTAGATCGCATCATCGAGACGCGAGAGAACCTCGATTGCGTAGATCGAGAGCGTGTGTTTGTTCAGGCGCGGTGCCGCTTCGCTCGGCCCGTGCATCTGTCGGAAGCGCGCGGCGTTCCAAACCTTGTTGGCAAAGTTGCGCCCTTCTTCCACCTGCTTCTCGTCGAAACGGATATCCTGGCCGCTCGGAGCGATCCGCATCAGCCCAAAGCGCAGCCCGTCCGCCCCATACTTGCCCATGAGCTCGAGCGGATCAGGCGAGTTGCCTAACGACTTGCTCATCTTCCGCCCCGCGCGATCGCGGATTAAACCGGTGAAAATGACATCGCGAAATGGGATGTTGTCTTCGTCGGCCGGGGTCCGGCCGGGCTTGAATTCGAGCCCCGCGATGATCATGCGTGCCACCCAGAAGAAGATGATGTCCGGCGCGGTCACGAGAACGGACGTGGGATAAAACTTGGCCCGTGTTTCCGCGTCCATCGTCTCGTAGGCCCAGAGCCAGGACGAAAACCAGGTGTCGAGCGTGTCCTCATCCTGTCGCCACCCGTCGCCGGGCGAGTCGAGTTGCACCCGGATCTCACCGTCGGCTCCGTACCACGCCGGGATACCGTGTCCCCACCAGACCTGCCGGCTGATGCACCAGTCCTGAATGTTCGCGAGCCACTGGGCGTAAACCTTCTCCCAATGCGCGGGGTAAAAGCTGATCAGGTTTTGACGCACCACCGCCAGTGCTTCCGTCGTCTTGGGATAGCGGAGGAACCATTGCTCACTCAGGCGTGGCTCGACCGGAACACCGGCCCGCTCGCTGTACCCGACGCTATTCTCATACGGCTCCTCTTTCGACAGCAGCCCGCGCGCGGTCAGCAGCTCTGCCGCCTTCTTCCGTGCCTCGAAACGATCCAGCCCATCAAGTTCCGGCACTGGGGGACAATTGATTCGCCCATCCGGATGGAGCACGTCGATCACCGGAAGCTGGTGCCGCTG
>JACDBM010000044.1 GCA_013694945.1 Chthoniobacterales bacterium | reverse complement strand
AATCGAGTTGCTGACGAATCTCGACCAGTGTCCAGAAGCAGGCGCGCTCGTGGTCGTCAGCTTCCCAAAACCAAAGGGCGGATCAGGATTTCCCGCGCGCGTCTTCGCAATTCTGCCGGATTAGCGCGGCGGAACGCCGGACAGATTCAGGGTCGACAACTTCAGGCGAGGCGTGAAGGATGGCAGGCACGGGTCAGAAACAAACCCGGCCCGCGCGTTGCGAAGGTAAACCTCATGAACTTCACGATGAACATTGGCATGCTGTTGTTGGCGCTCTACCTGATTCTGGTGGGAATCATCGCAACCACTGGCGTGGTGATCCCTTCGATCGTGCTCGGAATTCTTGCTTTGCTCGCCGGCATCATGATTCTGGTTGGGCGGCAGACTGGCACCGGCGCGTGCGCTTGGCTACTACCGCTGATATTTCCACATGCGCGGCTTGCCTTCCGCGAGCCATTCCACCGCAGTCGCTAAACGCTGATCGCGGGTTTCGGCGCGTTTCGCCTCGGTCACCCACTCGATGTAATCCTTCTGCTTACTGTAGCTGAAGCCATCGAATGTCGTCTCCGCCTTGCGGTTGTTCCGCAAAGCGTCCCGGAAATAATCCGGCACCACAAGCGGCTCCGGCTTTGCTTTTGGCTTGCTGCGGGTGGGCGACTTCACCCCGGCATCGTTCAACTCGACAGCCTTCCGCACGTAGCCGATCAGGAGACTGTCCGGCGGTAGATCGGCGAGGGATGTGATCCGTCCGAAGTGCCCCATCGCGTCGCTGTTACCCGGTTTATCGTCTCCGACGATAGGCGCGGCCTTCCAGAAACCGAAGGTGCAATGCCGCGTAAAGGCCGCCATGCCACAGAGCACGCCTTTGTGGTCGAAGTGCGGCATACTCCACTTCAACGTTTCGTCCACTTGCGGACAGCCGGCGTGCACGATATCGCGGAGATGCTGAAGGATCGGCTGTGCGAAGGGAGCGGCCTTCGCGATGTAGAGATCGATCCGAGGATCTTTGCTGGCCATTGCAATAGAACGGAAAGCTTGCCGGACGCAGAGCAAGAATTAGCAAACGGATCGAAGCATTGTCGAGAAATGCTTCCCGTTCCGAGACTCGCACGGCCAACGACCGCGGTGGAAGCGAACCATCCGGCACACAAAAAATCTATGACACTCACTGTTCAACCATTCGCTGAAAACAAAGACCTGGACCGCGTTCGCACGGCACTCAATACCAATGTCCCACGAGCAGAGCGCATCGGTTCCGTGGCGGCGGGTGCAGGCCTCGTGGTCTACGGTCTCTCGCGCCGGTCGATTGGCGGGTTGCTGCTCGGTCTTCTGGGTGGCGCGTTGATCCACCGGGGAGCAACGGGGCATTGCGAAGTCTACGAAAAGCTGGGGGTGAACACAGGACAGGCAAATACCGAGTCCGGGGTTCCGGGCAACAAAGGTATCAAGGTTGTCAAAACGATCACAGTCGCGCGGCCGCCGCTCGAAGTTTACCGTTACTGGCGAAATCTCGAGAACCTCGCTCGCTTCATGGAACACGTGAAATCGGTGCGTGAGTTGGATGGAGAGCGCTCCGCCTGGGTCGTGAAAGGTCCAATGGGGCACGACGTGGAATGGACCGCGCGGATCATCAGCGATCGCGAAGGCGAAATGATCGCGTGGGAATCGCTCCCGGGAGCCGAAGTGCAGAATGCCGGCTCCGTCTGGTTCGAAGCGGCGAATGGCGGAAGCGCAACCGAGGTGAAGGTATCTCTGCAATACCAACCGCCCGCCGGAGTCGTTGGTGCCGCAGTGGCAAAGTTGTTCGGCGAAGCGCCGGAGCGGCAGCTTGAGGAAGATCTCAGGCGCTTCAAAAGTTTGATCGAGGAAAGTGCGCCTGAAGTGGCCACCGAAAAACAGCAGCAGCAGTCCCCTGCCTGGTCACCGCGACCAGCTTCTTAAGCTCCGCCGGCCAGGGCGCCGCAACGATCACACCGTTGGAGCCATGCCCTGCAGCAAGGGCCCGAGATATTGCGGAAGATCGTCGGCGATCTCGTCTCAAGGCGCACGGTCGTCAACGAAGGTGTGAAACTGCGGACGGATTCCGGGATCGCCATCGAACGCTCCCAAAGCGGATGGAGATATGCGATCCATCCGGCCAATCGCCGCCGAAGAGAGAGGAGCCGCAGATCGTGCAGAACGCTTTCACCGCCGGCGCCTTTCCCGTAAACACGAACAAGGTTTGCGCCTTGCACGAGACGGAACTGATCCCTGAGCACGCGGGCCTCCGTGCAGACGGCGGTGCCGGAATGTTTGCGGCAGCGCCCGCAATGGCAGTGGCCGGCTCGGAGAAACGGCAGTTGCACTTCAAAGCGCACTGTGCCGCAAAGGCAGCTGCCTTGAACCACGCCCGCCTTCGTCATGGGACCATATCCCCAGATTATTGAACCTTGTAAGCCTCGAGCAACGCCACGCCGGTAAGATCGTTTTTGCCGCGCACGATCGCGGTGTGACGCCCCGGCGCGAGAGTGGTGAGAATGGCGGCCTCGCGATCATCTTGCGGCGCGACCCCAGTCGCCTGGAGTTCCGCTTGCTGCGTCTGCTTCCAGTTATCGTTCGTGGCAAAGGCGACGCCGTTTGCATTGTAGAGGAGAAGCTCCGGATCCTGCAGCGCGCCGGTAATCCCTCGTGTGCCTAACGAAGGACCAACACCCCGCACCACCACCCGAACACTGCCGGCGCCGTTTGTCCCTTCGCCGTGCCCAATAATGAAACCACCGATCATCACGTTGTCATTCTTCCCGACGAAACCGCGGCTGCTAATGTTCCCGAGCTGGGATGCAGCAGCCGGCGTGAGATCGTACAATTCAACCAAAGCAACGCCGGGCGTATTGTTGGCGCCGCGCACGATCGCGGTGTGACGCCCCGGCGCGAGCGTCTGCACAATCGCTGACTCGCGGTCATCTACCGGCGGAATGCCTGTAGCTTGGATCGCCGCCGCATCCGAATCTTTCCAGTTGTCATTGAAGACGCGAGGACCACTCTCTGGGACCAGCTCGAGCGTCGGGTTCTGCAAAGCTTCCGGCACGTTTCGCGCCGTCAATGACGGGCCGATTGCGCGTACGATCACTTGCTTCGGCTGCGTCCCAGTGATGATAAATCCGCCGATGAGCGCGTTCTCGTCGCCGCTTTCTACGCGCATGCGCGTCGAGAGATTCAATTGCTGTCCGGTGTGAAAAACGGAGTTCGCGTTGTTCGGGTCCGTGCCGTGAGCGAACTCGGATCGATTGTCCTCACCATCGCGATCGGCATCTCCGGCTTCACCTCCTGACGCCGGATTATTAATCTGGCCTAACGAGAGGCGACCAGCCTGCCAGCTTCGAAAGTCGAACGCCGGCGCCAGACCGACCCGAGCGACAAATGGGTCAGGGTTGCCGATTCTCGTGTCAATCCAGACAGGAACTGCGGGCACGTCCGGACTGTTCGGTTCCGCGACGCCCAGGTAATCGCCTAGCATGTAGCCGGCACCCGTCCGCGGCGCGAGCGCGGCATCCGTAGAAACCGAAGTCAGGCGGATGTTCGGCTGCCAAGTCGTTCCCCCGTCGAAGGACTGCGCAAGATACATGTCGACGAGGGTGTTCGATCCGGGATTGTTGCGGTGATCGTAGAAGGCGACGCTCAGCCTTTTTCCATCTGGAGATGCGGCGATGGCGGGGTTGAAAACGCCCAAGCCAGCCGGGTTGTCGCTGATCACCATTGGAGCGGACCAGGTGTCCCCCGCATTTGACGATTTCGTGAAGATGATTTTCGGCGAGCCTGCGACGAGGGCCTGAGAGACGACGTAGAGATTACCTACTCGGTCGCCAATGGCTGCGGGCAGGAAGCCACCACTACGGATCGCCGGCTCTGCATAGAGATTCACCGCAGTCACGAGCTTCGGCGCAGCGAAGGTGTTGCCGCCGTCATTCGACACAACCACCTGCATGAAATCATCTGCATTGGTCAGCGTGCCGTTAAAGTTCCAATAGACGATCGCGAGCCGCCCACCGGCCAAAAAGACCGGTTGCGATGATTGAGTGTCGCGTGCTGTCGGAGCGATGGCGGCCGGCGCGCTCCACGTCAGACCGCCATTATCGCTGAACGATCGCATGATGGGCGCGCCGTTGATGCTCCCGGTATTAAAAAGGGAGAACGTAACGACAATGCGGCCCGCGGTTGGTGTTCCGGCGAAGGTGTTAATGGCCATCCAGTTCTTGTCCGGGAAGAAGGTGGTGTTCGGCGATTGATACACCACGACCGGAGGATTGAAGGTGTTGCCACCATTCGTCGAGCGGCTCACGACGACGGCTCCGGTGGTAAATTGGATGTTTGTAGCTCCAAGCGTGTTCAGATAGGCCGTGCCATTTAAGTCAACCCCCGCAACGGGATCGGTGGCGCGCAAATAACGCCCTCCGCTGGTCGTGGTGAGATTCGGAATGAGCGCGCGCGTCCACGTTAATCCTCCGTCGTGACTGACTGCGTAGCCACAATCCACCGCGCCGCCACCGGTGAAGCGGCCCTCCTGAAACGTGGCAATGAGGAAGTCCGGGTTCGACGGAGCGCGCGCAATATGTGGCTCGGCCTGCGCGCGCAGGTTCGGAGGTAGAGCGGCAGGATCATTCCCCAGCCGAATGTTCGAAGCGACACGCGGATCTAACGCGATCGCCATCTCTTTCTCGTTAACATCGGCGGAGGCGGACTGCCTGGCGTGCACACGCGAGGCATGAGCGGCGGGAGATTCGACGAGATCGCCATCACGATCCAGCCGCAGGATCGCACCCGAAGAGAGGCGTTCGAGCGGGACGTTTCTGAGTGCCTCGGGCAAACGGGCAGCATCGAACGGCCGAAGTCCGCTGTTGGATGGGGACGCCGCCTGCCCGCGTTCAGTCAGCGAAAACACAATCGCAACCAGCAGAGGAACGGAGAGCGGGATGCGAAGCAGTTTCATCGTTCAGGTTTAATCCTACACCTCTCTAGCCTCACCCGCATTCGGGCGTTTCATTGGCTGGCGCGTTGACCGCAGCGCGCAGTGGCGGTATGCCCAACTCCGATGGATTTGGCTGACGAACTCCAGTCGCGTCTCGTTTGCGGTGATGGCGCGGTCGGCACGCTCCTGCTGGAGGCGGGCGTGCCGCTCGATCGCTGCTTCGAAGAGCTTTGCCTGAGTGAGCCGGAGCGCATCCGTTCCGTGCATGAACAATACGTCGCGGCCGGCGCGCGGATCATCGAGACAAACACATTTGGCGGGAACGCTGTGCGCCTCGAACGGTTCGGTTTCGAGCACCGGGTAGCCGAGATCAATCGCGCCGCGGCACAGCTCGCGCGCGACGCAGCGACGGGTAAAGACGTCGCGGTGGCAGGAAGCGTGGGGCCGCTCGGCATCACCGCAGACGAAGCAGCAGCTCGCGGGATTGATCGTGAGCAATGTTTTCGCGAGCAGATCCTCGGACTGCTGGAAGGCGGCGTGGAATGGATCTTCTTCGAGACATTCATGGATTTCGAGGAAATGGCGCTGGCGTTGCGGGCGAAGACTGAACTGGGCGACGTGCCGACGATTTGTTCGTTCGCGTGCTCGCCAGAAGGCCGCCTCTCCACAGGCATGCCTATCGTGGAGGCGTTCGCGAAATTGCACGAGAACGGCGCAAAGATCCTGGGCGTGAACTGCATGAATGGGCCGCACGGAACGGTGCAATTGCTGGAACGGGTGCCGGCCGACTACCTGCTCGCCGCTTATCCAAACGCCGGCTATCCGAAGTATCACGAAGGACGTTTTCTTTACCACACCGCGCCGGAGTATTTCGCGCAATCAGCCCGTGAAATGGTGGCGCAAGGGGCGCGTTTGATCGGCGGTTGTTGCGGGACGAATCCGACCCACATCAAGGCGATTGCCGCCGCAATCGGTGATTTGCAGCCGATCCGGAGCAAGACGGTGCGCGTCGCGGTCGAGCCCCTGCCCTCTCGCAACCGCACGCGCGAACTTGGCGTGGAGGAGAGCTTGCTGGATCGAATCGCAGGCAAGCGACGTGTGATCATCTGCGAGCTGGATCCGCCGAAGACGTTGGCGCTGGAGAAGTTCTTTGCCGGGGCGCAGGCGCTGGTGAAAGCAGGCTGTGACGCGATCACACTTGCGGATAACTCGCTGGCCATTCTGCGCATCAGCAATCTCGCGATGGGCGCGATGTTGAAGGAGCGCTACGGAATCACGCCGCTGCTTCACTTGAGCTGCCGCGATCGGAATGTTCTTGGTCTGCAAAGCGAGCTCCTGGGAATGGCGGCGCTCGGGATGCGCCACGTCCTGCCGTTGACGGGAGATCCATCACGGGTGGGAGATCACCCGGGCGCAGCCTCGGTGTACGATGTGAACTCGGTCGAGCTAATCTCTATTATCAAGCGACTGAACGAAGGTTTCAGTCAGGCAGGAAAGTCGATCAAGGCTGCGACGGCGTTTGTCATCGGATGCACTTTCAATCCCAATGCGCGGAATCTTGATTCGCAGGTTAATCGTCTCGAGCGAAAGGTGGCTGCCGGTGCGCAATATGCCATGACGCAACCAGTGTTTGACCTTCACCTGATCGAGGAGACGAAGAAGCGCACGCAACATTTGAACATCCCGATTTTCGTAGGCGTCTGGCCGCTAATGAGTGGGCGACAAGCGGAGTTCCTGCACAACGAAGTGCCAGGGATCATCGTGCCCGATGCGGTGCGCGCCGAAATGGCCAATGCGGAAGGGGCGGAAGGTCGCGCGCGAGGTGTGCGGCTCGCGAAGAAGATCGTCGCGGCGACGCTCGCGCAGTACGACGGAGTCTACCTGATCACACCTTTCCTCCGATACGATACGACAGTCGAGCTGGCGGAGTTTGCACGGAGCCTGTGAAGTAGCGAGTATCCCGCGATGCTTCCTGCACGTCGCGCGGTTTTCATTCAATTTGGTGGTCTGCTGATTGTCGCAGGTTTTCTCTACGGGCTGTCGCGCTTTTTCCCGGTCGCAGACCTCCTGGCGGAGGTGCAGGAACACGTAATGCGCTGGGGTGCTTGGAGCGCGATTTGTTATCCATTGCTTTACGCTTGCTGCAACGTCCTACTGCTCCCCGGAGGATTTCTCAGCGTCGGGGGCGGCTTCTTTTTCGGGCTTTGGTGGGGGTTCTTGATCATCCTTGTTGGCAATGTAGCAGGGGCGGCGCTCTCATTTTATATTAGCCGCTGGATTGGAAAACGATGGCTTCGGCGCCGCCTGCTTCAGAACGCAACGCT
>JACDBM010000043.1 GCA_013694945.1 Chthoniobacterales bacterium | reverse complement strand
TGAATGGCGTTTCGCCGATTCTCTACTCGCGGGACGATTACGATTTTACGGGCGAAGTGATCGCTGCCTTCAAGAGCGCCCCCCGGACGACAAGCGCAACGGCGACGCCCGCAAAGGCGACCTCCAGTCCGGCCGCCTCGCCCGCCAGAACAGCAGCCAGCCCGGTCGCCTCGCCGACGAGGCCGAAGCTCTAACGCGGGCTGCACTTGTTAGGCAGAGGGAGCTCTGCCTTCTGGATTCCGCTTGCCGTCGGGCCTTCGGCTTGGGTAACGAGAGCGTGTCGCATGCTCTTTAACTCGCTTACCTTCGTTCTCTTCTTCGCGATCGTGGTGAGCGCGTATTGGATGATGGACTCATGGAGAGGACGCAAGAACCTCCTCCTGATCGCGAGCTACATCTTCTACGGCGCGTGGAATCCACCATTCGCCGCGCTCCTTTTCGGAACGACTGCGATGGACTTTTATCGGCCGGCAGATGGCAAAGGCGACGAGACCCGGGGCACGCAAAGTCTGGCTGATTATCAGTGTGGCGGTGAACCTGAGCATGCTTGGGTTCTTTAAGTACGGAAACTTTCTGCTCGAGAATTTCCAGTGGGTGCTGGCGCGCGGCGGCATCACTTACAAGCCGCCTCACTTGGATGTCTTTCTTCCCATCGGCATCTCGTTCTACACCTTCCACTCGCTCTCCTACACCCTCGATATCTACCGCGGTGTGATGGGACCCACGCGCTCTCTGCGCGATTTTGCTTTGGCCGTCTCCTTCTTCCCGCAGTTGGTCGCAGGGCCGATCGTCCGCGCCGGCGATTTTCTCCCGCAGCTCGAAGCTCCGCCCAAGCCGCAAAACGATCGGTTCCTGTGGGGGCTCGTCTTGATGACCCTGGGCCTCTTCGAGAAAGTTGTGCTGGCCGATACAATGCTGGCTGGCTCCGCGGATAGCGTTTTCGGCTACGCTGGACCGCTCATCGCGCTGGATTCGTGGCTGGGTGTCATCGCGTTCGCAGGCCAGATTTTTTTCGACTTCGCGGGTTATTCGACCTGCGCAATCGGCGCGGCCTTATGTCTGGGCTTTCACCTCAAGGACAACTTCCGCTTTCCCTATGCCGCGATCGGCTTCTCGGATTTCTGGCGCCGCCGGCACATCTCGCTTTCCACTTTTCTGCGCGATTACCTTTACATTCCATTAGGAGGAAACCGATCCGGCGCCGCGCGCGCGATGATCAATCTAATCATCGTGATGTTCATCGGCGGCCTCTGGCACGGCGCGGCCTGGACGTTCGTTGTCTGGGGGTTGCTGCACGGATCCTATCTCGTCATCGAGCGGCTGCTGAAGGCATTCGTTAGACCAACCACCTGGACGGAGAGCCTCGGCGTCAAACTGCTGATTGGCCTCGCCACTTACGCAGCAGTTTGCCTCGCATGGGTCTTTTTCCGGGCTTCGGACTTCACCGTCGCTACCCGTTTACTCCGTGGCATGTTCGGAGGGCACGCTCAAGCCGATGCCATCCTGTCGACACGCGAAATACTTCAGATCGGCATCGTCACCCTTGGCATGTTCATCGTCCAATGGTCGCTCCGCGAAACATCACTCGAGGCTGCGGTCGCGCGCCTTCCACGCTCGGTCGTGACTGCGGCCTGGGCTTTCATGGCCGGCGCCCTCATCCTTACTCAAGGGAACAGCAATGCATTCATCTACTTTCAATTTTGAGCGCCCCATCCCGGCGCAACCCTGGCGCGGCGTCGCGGTCCTGGTAATCGTCATCATTCTGTTCGCGGCCGCGGCCTGGGAAGTTCGTTGCCGTGCGGTCGGTTATGGGCCGACGCTGAACGACACGGAAGACCTGTGGGCGCAAGCCCGGCGGCGTGTGGAGCCGGGATCGGTCGTCATTGTCGGTGATTCCCGTGCGTGGTTTGATTCCGATCTGGACGAGCTGGAGCGCGGCCTCGGGAGTCGCCCCGTGCAACTCGCGCAACCGGGAAGCTGCGCTTACCCGGTGCTGGAAGATCTCGCGAATGATGAGAATTTTCATGGCACCATAATCTGCAGCATCGTCCCGCGAATGTTTTTTGCGCCAGGCGGTCCGCTGGTCGAAAACGCGCGCAAAGCGGTCAAGCGCTATCACACGCAAACGCTCGCTCAACGCGCCAGTCACCGTCTCGCGGTGCCCTTGGAAGAACATGTCGCGTTTTTGAAAGAGAGGGATCTGACGACGGAGGCCTTGCTCAAGGAGCTGCCGATTCCGAACCGTCCGGGCGCGCTGGTTCCGCCGCGACCGCCGCCTTACTTCCAATCGGTGGATCGCGAACGTCGCGCGCGCATGACAGAGAGTTGCGCGAATCCCGGAAGATTGCAGACGCGGGTGAAAACGGGATGGTCGCGGCTCTTCACCCCACCGCCACCGCCGAGGTATATACCGAAGGAAGCATTTGAACAGCGGATCGCGCAGGCGATCGAGGCGCGTTTTCGCGACACCACTGCGGCGGTGGAGAAACTGCGCCGGCGCGGCGGCAAAGTCGTCTTCGTCCGCTTTCCGGTGAGCGGTGAATTGAAGGCGTTCGAAGATCAATCGACTCCCCGCACTGGAATTTGGGATCGACTCATTAGAGACAGCGCCGCGCCCGGAATTTATTTTGAAGATTTTCCCGAGCTGGCGAGCTTCACCTGTCCCGAGTGGTCACATTTGTCCGCAGGCGATTCCGTGGAATTCACAAGACGTCTCGTGCCGCATCTACGCACGGCGCTCGGGATGTAACCCGAATCCACTCAGACGCACCGCTTCGTGCAAACTAGAGCGTGTCATGCACTTTGTCTGTTTCAAGCCGGGCGAATCTGGTCTCATGGCCCGCCTCTCAAATAAAGCGGGCCGCTGGGTCTGGGGAGCGCACGTCTCCAGGCGTGCTGGCGAGGGCGTCCCCGCACTCGTAGACGCGTGCGCTCCCCGACCGAAAGCCACGTTCTCCCTTTGGCCGCCAGGAAAGATGTATGACACGCTCTAGTCGCAGCGCTCGGCTTGTGCCAAAGGCGCTTGCGCATGGACGCGGCGCGGAAGTGCAGAAGCCGCTCGCCACGGTGGTTAATCGGCGGCATCATCAGTTCAACACTTTTGACCCTGCTCGTTCTGCCTGCGATTTATCGCGTGTTTCACCGGAAAGACCAGGAGAGCGCAAACCCGGTATGAGTCCCGCACAGGAAGCCGACGGATGCGGCTGCCATGCAAATCCGAAGCGGGCGCTGCACGATCCCGCTTACCGGCGTGCGTTGAGGAGCGTTGTAGTTCTCAATCTCGGCTTTGGCGTTGTCGAAATTCTCGGCGGCTTCCTGGCGAGAAGTCAGGCACTCAAAGCTGACGCGCTTGATTTCGTCGGCGACGGCTCCATCACACTGGTGGGCTTGTGCGCGCTTACCTGGGCAGCGAGAACGCGCGCTAGCATTGCCCTGGCGCAAGGCGTGTTCTGGCCGCGCTTGGTCTCGCCGTCGTCGTGATGGCTATCTGGCGCGCGATGACTGCTGTTCCGCCAGCAGCAGATCTCATGGGAGGTTTGGGCGTCGTTGCGTTGGCAGTGAACATCGCTGCGGC
>JACDBM010000415.1 GCA_013694945.1 Chthoniobacterales bacterium | reverse complement strand
CAGAAAAGGCCAGGCCGTTGAAAACGACCTGGCCTTTGGTGAAAGCTATCCGGAGACGGACAACTGGGAACAGAACTACTTCGAGTAGGTGCTGCTGGTCGAGCCTGTGCTGGTCGACATGGTCTCTTTCTTCTGTGCGCAAGCGCCCAGGCTCAATGCACCGGCCGCGATGGCCACGATCATGACTGCTTTAAAAAGTTTCATTTGTATAATTCGCCTCCTTTCCGAGCAAGTTGCTGCCGTCATTTAGGCAGTTCACTTCCTCTTGGCAACGGTTTTCTCACCTTGCGTTTTTTAGCCGATGACGCTCGTGGCGCAGCGATCACAACCGGCGTATCCACCTCTACAAGCTCAAAAAGCTCAGCCACATCCACGTTCTTCATGCGGATACATCCGTGGCTGGCCGGGTTTCCAATCTGCTCCTCGTGATTGGTGCCGTGAATGTAGATGTAGCGATCAAACGTGTTTGCGTTTCCCACCTCCAAACCATCAAGCCACAGGATGCGCGACATCACGAGGTCGTCAGCCTGGAGTGTCTTGGCCGAAATCCGCACTGGCTGACGGCTCTTGTAGACTGTGTTGGCAGGATTGCCGCCGCCAATCTTCTCCGCAATCCGAAAGCGGCCTACGGGCGTTTTTTTGCTCCCCTCTTCCGCGCCCAATCCGTATTTCGAGGTAGAAATCGGATAGCTGTAGGCTGTCGAGCGGCCGCGCTTGAGGCTGAGCCTTTGCTTCACGATCGAGATATGGATGCTGGTCTGAGCGCTTTTCTTCATCGCAGGAACGTCGTAGAATGCCGCTCTTTGTGAGAAAAAGCTATCGAATCGCCATTGTTGGCGCGACCGGCGCGGTGGGCGCTGAGTTGATCGACGTTCTCCGGCGTCGCGCTTTCCCCGTGAAGCACCTGCGGCTTCTCGCCTCCGCACGCTCCGCCGGCAGAAGTATGCCGGGGCCGACCGAGAATGTTCAGGTCGAGGAACTGAAGGAAGACTCGTTCCGCGACGTGGATCTGGCGTTCTTCAGCGCAGGTGGCGACATCTCGCGCAAGTTTGTTCCGCTCGCGCGGGAAGCCGGCGCGGTAGTGATCGACAACTCCTCTGTCTTCCGCATGGATCCGGAGGTTCCACTTGTCCTGCCCGAGATCAACGGGACCGATGTCGCATGGCATCGCGGCGTCATCGCGAATCCAAATTGCACGACCGCCGTTACATTGATGGCGCTCCATCCGCTTCATCTCGCGTTCGGCCTGCGCAGAATTTTTGCCTCCAGCTATCAGGCGGTCTCTGGGACCGGCGCGCGCGCGATTGCAGAGCTAAAGCAGCAAGTCGCAGCCGCAAGCAATGGCTCACCTGCCGTGCCGGAAGTCTATCCGCACCCGATCGCTTTCAACGTTTTGCCGCAGGTCGATTCATTTCTTCCAGACGGATACACAAAAGAAGAGATGAAGATGCAACACGAAGGTCGACGCATCATGCACCTGCCGGAGTTCCGCGCGTCTGTGACGTGCGTGCGAGTGCCGGTTTTTCGAGCGCATTCCGTCGCCGTGAGCGCCGAGTTCGAGCGACCTATCTCGGTGGATGCCGCACGAGAAGTTCTGGCCAAAGCACCGGGACTGGATTTGTGCGATGAGCCAGGCCGCAGCGTTTATCCGATGCCGCTACAAGCAGCGCACAAAGACAATTGCCAGGTGGGCCGCATCCGCCTCGACTGCGCGATGGAGAATGGTCTCGCGTTCTGGGTTTCGGGCGATCAGCTCCTCAAGGGTGCAGCCTTGAATGCCGTCCAGATCGCGGAGCTTCTCTAGAGCTTAATAGCAAAACGGCCCCGGATTACTCCGGGGCCGCTGAAGAAACGAGTTTCTTTAGGGAGTTGGCGTGGGCGAAGGCGAACTCTCGCCTTTCCTAGCCTTCTTTCCCTTCCCAGGTTTATCGTTCTCCTGCTGCGCGCGAGCCGGCGCATTCCGCGGAGCCATTCCCTGTTGAGGCGTTTGCCGCACCTCCCGGTCCACTTTCTTTGAAGGCTGCTGAAATGCCCCCTGAGCTGGAGTTCTGGCCACAGCGTCCCGATTCAGCCTCGAAGCATTTGCCCGTTCGCCGTTCCTACCAGTCTCGTCGGCTGTTTTTGGTGCGGCGTTCTCCGGGCGCTCGGCACCGCGAGAAAGGCCGCGGTTTACTTCGTCACGAGGCGCGGGACTTCCGGGAGCGATTGTGGCCGCCGGCCGATTTTCACGTCTTTCTTTGCCTTTGCGATCGTCGGATGATTGAACTGCCGCCACACTGGCTTGCGGAATGGCACTCCCGGCCTGGACATCAGACGGTTGACTCTGCTGCTGGTCTTTTCCGGCACGTTTGTTGTTGCCTCTTCCTCTCCTGTTCTCGTTAGGCGAGGCTGTCGGCGCGGCCGTTGCGAAAGGCGTCGCACCGATGCTGGCCGGAGTCGCTGTCGGGCGGGCAAGCTGCTGGTCATGCGCTCTGCGGCCTTTCCTGCCGCGTTCTCTGCCCTTCAGATCGTCCGGAGAAGTAGCTGGCGTGGCCGTTGCGTTCGGCTGCATCGCTCCCTCGGCCGGCGCTGCATCTGGCCGTGGCGATTCCTCAGCTGCCCCGCGTTTGCCTTTGTTCCTGCCTCGGTCGCGTGGCGACGACGCGGGACTTGGACTTGCCTCAACAGCCACTGGTGATTGACTTGCCGCAGCAGCCGGAGACCGACCCGGCGCGGGTGAGGCCGTTTTCGTGGCTGCCGGAGACGCTGTCAGCAGCGCGGCATTCGTCGGCTGGACCTGCGGAGGTGGAACTGACTTCGGATCTTCCTTTTTGATCTTCTCCTGCAACTCCGCTTTGGCTTTCGGATCGGAGATTCCCATCCAGCCTGTCTCCACCTCCGGCTTCGCGATTCGGGTCTTCACGACTTTTGGTGGTGCAACCTGCTGTTGTTGGGCCGGCTGCTGAATCATAGGCGGAGCGGCCACTATCAACTTGTCGCCCTGCACTTTTGTCAATCCGCCACTCTGCGCGGCCACTGTGTAGTCCACGTTAGCCGGGCGCTCGAGCGTCAGCCGCCGGATCGGTCGGGTCGAGTATGCACTCAGCCGATTGTAATCAGGCCCGTAATTATAAACGGTCGAGTTGTTGTACGTGATGTTGGTCACGTTCACGGTCCGATTGATGTAGGTGATGTTCTGAGTCGGCGCGAAGATGCGCTCGCGCAGGACAGGATCGCCGATGTAACGGACATCGACGAAGTTGTAGTATGCGGGACCAATATCGAAATCGATATCGACGGTGTTGCCGATGGAGCGTCCTTCATACACAATTTCCTGCCCTCGCCCACCGCCGTAGCGGGGGGGCAGTGGCGCCCAGCCGACGTAGTCGCCGCCGGTGCGCCAGGAGACCCAGGCCGGCGCCCACTCACGTCCCGGCACCCAAACCCAGCCTTGATCACGCAAGCGTGCCCAGCGGCCATAGTGATATGTCGCCCAGCCGAAGTCCTCATACGAGACCCAGGTCCAGCCGACATCAGTGTACGCCCAATAACCGTCCGAGTACGGACGCCAACGCGGATTGCTGACCGCAACGCTCGGCTGCCAGCAATAGCCGTAATCGCCGGCTTCAATCCAGCTGCCGCCGGTGTTTAGATTGTTATAGAACAGATCGATCGAGACATCGACTCGTGCTTCCGCGCGTTCCGCCGCGGGAAAAACGAGCGCCAGGATCGCTACTGCCAAGATGATTTTTTTCATAGGTGTTCAGTAATTGGTTCGGAATTTAGACCAGCGTCCCACAGGGGTTATTCATGGCATTTAATTCGAATCACGCGGGGTGCGCACGTGCTTTGCGGCTCGGACTGAACGACTAATGCAACTTTTGCTGCTGCCTTCTGTTTAACGTGCGCGCAGCACGACGAAGGAGCGCGTGCGTCCACGGCACACCGACAGCACATGGGTGCCGTTTGGATCCAACGAACCAACAACTTTCCGGTACTCCGCCACGGACGAGACAGGCTGTTGGTTCACTTCTTCGATCACATCGCCCTTGCGCAGTTCGCCGGAAGGATCATCCACGTTCGTGACAACAACGCCTCGCACTCCTGAGGGCACATTAAGCGAACGTGCCAGATCTGGTGTCAGCTCCTGCACATTCACGCTCGCGAGTGGCGCTTCATCCTGCAAATCTTCGTCAGGCGGCGTTTGCGAAGGCGCCTGCGGGTTCTGCGGCGGGCGCTGCTGCCGGGGCGTGGTGCGCGCGGTCAGATAATCGATCGGCTGCTCCTTGATCGCAGTCTCCACTTTCACTACTTCGCCGTTTCGCACCACTTCGAGCTCCACCTTTTTGTTTAGCTCGACTTGCGAAACCAAACTGCGCAATTCGCCGAAAGACTTCACCTCGCGCCCATCAAATTTCCGAATCACGTCACCGCGCTGAATCCGCGCATCAGCCGCGGGCGATCCTGGGACCACATCTTCCACCACCACGCCGTCGGTGTCCTGGTCGGTCTGCCCGTTCTGTAGGGTGCGCATTTGGATGCCAAGATAGCCGCGAATGATTCGGCCTTGTTTCAGCAGACTTTCCAGTGCGCTGCGAACGGAGTTTGAAGGAATGGCAAACCCAATCCCCTGCGAGCCGCCGCTCCGGGAAATGATGGCAGTGTTAATCCCAACGATCTCGCCCTGTAAATTGATCAGCGGACCACCGCTGTTTCCCGGATTGATCGCGGCGTTCGTCTGGAGAAAATCTCCGAAACCATCGACGCGATTCGGTCGTCCTTTCGAGCTGATGATTCCATCCGTGACCGTCTCCTCGAACCCGAATGGATTTCCGATCGCCAGCACGAAGTCGCCTGCCTGAACTGCATCCGAGTCGCCAAACTTCAGCGGCTTCACGCCCGGTTCATCGATCTTCAGGACCGCGAGATCAACCTGCGCATCAGCGCCCACCAAACGTGCTTTCTTCGTTCGGCCGTCGCTCATCGCCACCTCGATGTCATCTACCTGCTCGACAACGTGATTGTTCGTGATCACGTGTCCTTCCGCTGAAACGATCACGCCCGAGCCAAGGGAATTTTGCACCATCGCCTGCTCGTTAGGATTCCGGAACTGCCGGTTGTTGCGATAGAAAAACTCAAACGGATCCATCCCGTACTGCCGCCGCATCGGAACCTTCTTCGAGGTCTTTATGCTTACCACCGAAGGCAGGACGCTGCCCACCAGCGCCCGGCGTTCGCGGTTCAAAGCGTCCAGTGTTGCCACCTGCTTCGGCTCGATGCTCGGCGTCGACGCGAGGGTGTATTTCTCGGGCGTCCCGCGCGACGCCAGGTTTAGTCCGCCGTGTTTCAAGCGATAATCGTAGAGCACAGAAATTCCTGCACTGAGCAGACCGACAAAGAGAAGAAATTTGATCAGATTTTTCATCAGCTAACGTTCGAGAAACTTCGTCCCCGTTCTTCGACAACCAACTTTCGGAAACGTTGATTCTCGGGTGCTTCGAGCCTCGGGTCCCACTCTACAATCGCAGTCGCCGCCACTCGTGCACGATGCATTAGTTGCATGTCCGTTTTCAAATTGCCGAGCTGGAGCGCGGGCAACCCGCTCTGCGCAGTCCCGAGCAAATCACCCGGGCCGCGGTGCTCCCAATCGGCTTCCGCCACTTCGAAGCCATCGCTGGTGTTTTCTAGTACCTTCAGCTTCGCGGCCGTTTCTGGCGTTTTGTCCGCGCTCAGCAAAATGCACCAGGACTTGTGCTCGCCACGACCGATTCGCCCGCGCAGTTGATGAAGCTGCGCCAAGCCAAAACGCTCCGCATTTTCAATCAGCATCAACGTCGCGTTCGGCACGTCGACGCCAACCTCGATCACAGTCGTGCTGATCAGGACGCTCGTCTCGCCTCGTCTGAACCGCTCCATCCTTGTTTGTTTTTCCGGCGCGGGGATGCGCCCATGCAGCAGATCGCATCGGAATGGTCGCAGTCGATCACACCAGACCTTGAACTCTGCCGCCGCAGCTTTTGCTTCGAGTTTTTGGCTCTCGTCAATAAGCGGATAAATAACATAAGCCTGCCGGCCCGCTTCGAGTTGGCGCCGCATGAATGCGAGCACCTCGTCAAGTTTCGAACTCTCCCGCACTGCGGTCACAATTTTCCCGCGATTGGATGGCATTTCGTCGATGATTGAGATATCGAGGTCACCATACAGTGTCATAGTCAATGTGCGTGGGATCGGCGTGGCCGTCATGACGAGCACGTCCGGCGCGGGTTCACGACTCGTTAGGCGGGCTCGCTGCGAGACACCGAACTTGTGCTGCTCGTCGATCACAACAAGCCCGAGGTTCTCGAATGACACTCCTTCGTAAAGGAG
>JACDBM010000405.1 GCA_013694945.1 Chthoniobacterales bacterium | reverse complement strand
CGGGCGGGATCAACCTCATCGAAAGGTCGACCCAGTCCATCTGTGCCTGTGCTGCGACCGTGCGCGAGACATCCGTCGACGACACCACGCCGTCCCGCACGAGCACGTCGACGACATTGCTCGCGCCATTGAGCCGTGAGCGTGCGCTGGCAATTTGCTCGTTTGTAATCAGGCCAGTGTGGGCCAGGAGGCTGACTACATACTCGTCGGTAGGTTGCAAGGAAGGCGGCCGTGTGCGGCTATTCGGAGTGGCTATGGAGGCTAAGATGCCGCACGGGAGTGTCAACGCGGAGCCATGATCAGCATCAGGCTTCTTTAGTTTAACAGCCCAGCATAGCGACAAACGCGCGGCGACGGCTATAGCTTTTCTCTTCCGGAGGGCGCGTCGAGGTTCAGGACGGGCCCGATAGGCACAATGCGCGTTGGGTTAATTTGCTCGTGCGTCACGTAATAGTGACGCTTGATGTGATCGAAGTTAACCGTCTCCGCCACACCGCCGTGCTGGTAGAGGTCGCGGAGAAAAGGCCAGAGGTGCGGGTAATCCACGATTCGATGCAGGTTGCATTTGAAATGGCCGTGATACACCGCTCGTAGATGAGCTTGTTCAGAGCGTCGATCTCCTGCGCGAGATCAGTCGGGTAGAAGTCGTAGTCTTCGGTCGCAAATTCCGAGAACTCGCTGTTGAACATCCGCAGCAAGTCGTCATCGGAGTTGCTGACGATCCGGCTGCTCTGCTTGTCCCAGAGGACCGGGACCGTAACGCGGCCATCGTAACCGGGTCGGTCGCGCGATAAGCTTCGCTCAGGAATTGAAAGCCGTTCACCGGATCCGTCGAGTGACCCGGACCGTCACGGAACGCCCAACCACGCTCGTCCCGCACGGGATCAACCACCGTCATCTCGATCGTCTCCTCAAGACCTTTCAGTTTGCGCAGGATAATGGTGCGATGAGCCCACGGGCAGGCCAGTGAGACATAAAGATGATAGCGGGTCGCGTTCCGGTTTGTAGGGCGTGGAGCCGTCCCGCTTTACCCAGTCGCGGAAAGCATCCTCCTGGCGTTTGAATTCGCCGCGCTTCGATTGCTCTAATGGAAATTGCGCCATTATTTTTTCTATTCCTTTGTGATGATGGTTGTCCCTTCCGAATTGTAACTCACAATTCACCTTGATGAACGACCACGCGCCGATTCGCATCGCGATGTGGTCAGGTCCGCGAAATATTTCCACGGCGATGATGCGCGCCTGGGGGAATCGCGCGGACACGCATGTCGTCGATGAACCGTTCTACGCCTACTATTTGCACGAGACTGGTGCCGATCATCCCAGTGCCGGCGAAGTAATTTCCGAGGGCGAGACGGACTGGCGAAAGATTGTCCGGTGCCTGACTGGCGAGGTCCCGGGCGGCAAAAACGCGTCTGCTATCAGAAGCAGATGACGCATCATTTGCTTCCGGAGATCAGCCGCGATTGGCTGGCCTCTATTACAAATTGCTTCCTCATTCGCGATCCGCGCGAAGTCATCGGGTCTTACATGAAAAAGAAGGACGATCCGACGCTTTCCGATCTCGGCTTCGAACAGCAGGCGGAGATTTTCAATTGGGTCCGCGCGCACACCGGACGCATTCCACCAGTGATCGACGCGCGTGATGTCCTGGAGAATCCCGAACTTACGCTGCGTTTGTTATGCGACACGATTGGGCTGGAGTTCACCTGCGAGATGCTGTCCTGGCCGGCCGGGCCGCGCGAAACCGATGGAGCTTGGGCGAAGCACTGGTACGCGGAAGTGGAGCGCTCGACGTGTTTCAAACCGTATCAGCGAAAAGGCGAAGCGGTGCCGGAGCGACTGCGTGTCGTTTACGAGCGATGCTCTGAGATTTATCGACGACTTCGGGAGCACAAATTGCATTGAGGCCGAGATTTGTTCCTCACGCAAAGTCCACAAGGGAACACAACGAGATGGCGCGCAAAAAAGGGCGGCCTCTGTGACCTTCGTGTAAGTCAATTCTGATATGCTGCAGGAATTCGATGAGCGAAATCGCGAGCTGTTGATCAACATCAACGGCAAACTCGTTCACCGCGATCACGCGGGCATCAGCCCATTCGATTCGGCAGTGCAGGGCGGCGACGCCGTCTGGGAAGGCCTGCGGCTCTACTACGGCCGCATCTTCAAACTGCGCGAACATCTCGTTAGGCTTGGCAACTCCTCGCGCGCTCTAGCTTTCGGAGAGATCCCATCCGACGAAAAAATCATCGGGGAAATCAAGCGCACGCTTCTTGCAAACAAGATGCGCAACGACGTGCACATTCGGCTGACGTTGACGCGCGGAATCAAGATCACGTCGGGCATGGACCCGCGACTGAATCAGAGTGGGCCGACCTTGATCGTGCTCGCCGAGCATAAGCCGCCGGTTTACGCCAAGACGGGTCTGTCGCTTATCACGAGCACGATTCGGCGACCGCCCGCGGAGATTCTCGATCCGCGGATTCATCATGCGAATCTGCTGAACTCGATCCTGGCCAAGATCGAGGCGAACAATGCCGGCGCGGACGATGCGCTTATGCTCGACCCGCGTGGCTTTGTTGCGGAAACGAACGCCACGCACATCTTTGTGGTGCGGAACGAATGCGTTCTGACCAGCTATGTCGTTGCCTGCCCGGAAGGGATCACGCGCGCGACCGTCCTGGAGATCTGCGCGGCAAATCAGATCCAGTTTGGCGAGGCGGATTTGACCGTGAACGACATCTACAACGCGGACGAAATATTTTGCACCGGTACGATGGGCGAACTCGCTGCCGTCACGAGCTTGGACGGAAAAACGATTGGCCGCGGGGAAGTTGGCCCGGTGACACGACGTCTGAGCGAGCTATACGCACAGCGCACCAGGACTGAAGGCGTGCAGGTCGTATGATCGATTTAGCTTGGCATCCTGAGTCGCGCAGGCAGAAACGGCTGCGCCGTTACTTGAGCAGATACTCGCGCACGAACTGAATCGTCGCGTAGAACTGAAAATCAGCGTTCTTCTTCTTCGCGAAACCATGGCCCTCGTCGTTGGCCATGAGGAACCAGACGGGCGTGCCCTGTTTCTTCAATGTTGCGACGATCTGCTCGGCTTCGCTTTTCGGCACGCGCGGATCATTCGCGCCCTGTACGACGAACATCGGCTTCGTGATCTTGTGCGCGTTGTTCAGCGGCGCGGTCCGCTCCATAAATTCGAGGACCTGCGGATCGCGCTCATCGCCGTATTCCGCGCGCCGCAAATCACGCCGATAGCTCTCAGTGTTTTTCAAGAAGGTCGCAAGATGTGAGATGCCGACGACGTCAAGCGCGCAGCGGATGCGATCGGCATAGTTGGTCGCGACCGCCAGGGTCATGAAACCACCATAGGATCCGCCGGTGACCATGACCCGATCCTTGTCGATGTTTGGCTGGCTCTGCAGCCGATCGAGCAAAGCAGAAATGTCCTTGTAGGAATCTTCGCGCTTCAGGCCGTTGTCGAGTTGGAGGAAAGATTTTCCGTAGCCGGACGAGCCGCGCACGTTGGGGAAGAGGAGCGCGCAACCTAGCTCGTTGATGAAGTAGTTATGTCGGCCGGCAAAGCCCGGACGGAACTGCGCTTCAGGTCCGCCGTGGATATTGATGATGACAGGTCGCGGGCCGGGGAATTTCGCCGCGTTGGGCATGTAGAGATAGCCGATGATTTCGCGCCCATCGAACGTTTTCCAGCGCACCAATTCCGGCTCTGCGAATTGCGTCGCGGGAATACCCCCCGTCTCGCTCGTAGTCCAGCGTGCGGTGACATTCTTCCCACCTCCGACTGACCACGTGTAAACATCCGATGGGGACTTCGCTCCCGCGACGTTGAAGGCCAGCAACGCCTGCTTCGGATCGCGATGCCACCGAAGGCCGGAGATTACGGATGCGGGAAGCGGCGGGTTGAACGAGGGATCGTCCAGGGGCCGCGCCGTCACCGCTCCCTTGCCAGCCGCCACCTCAATCATGTGCAGCGTGCTCCTGCCGTTTTCGTTCAGGGTGTAGGCAATGTATTTCCCGTCGTGACTAAGATCCCAGTCATCAACATCCCAACCCGCGTTCGGCAGCAGATAAGTGTTCTCACCGCTGGCGAGATCAATGTAAGCGAGGCGCTGAAACTCCGACCCGCGATCAGTCGTGACGAAGAGTCCTTTGCCCTCCTTTGAGAACAACGCTTTGCCGTATGCGACCTTTTCCGCGCCTTCCGGCAACCGCGGCGTCAATTCCTTGCGTTCGCCCGTCTCCGCGTCAAAGAGCCAGAGGTAGCTTTCGTTGATCGAGACGTATTCCTGCACAAGCAACTGCTTGTCGTCGGGTGACCAATCGGTAATGCTCCAGCCGCCGCCTTTTACTTCGCTGAGCAGCCGATCGCTCTTCGGATCGGCGGGCAATTGCACGTAGATGTCGGTATCC
Source organism: Chthoniobacterales bacterium (assembly GCA_013694945.1). Taxonomy (GTDB): domain Bacteria; phylum Verrucomicrobiota; class Verrucomicrobiia; order Chthoniobacterales; family UBA10450; genus JACCTI01. Next base: position 395 of record JACDBM010000405.1, on the reverse strand, counting down.
GCGCCGTTCCGACGGGTGGAATCGTAAGCGATGATCTTGCCGCTGTTGCTCCATTCGGGCGAAGAGTTCCGCGACTTGCCGTCCGTGAGCAGCGCGACGGCGCCGGACGCGAAATCGTAGCGGTAGTTCTGGTTGAACTCGTTCCCGCCCGCGCCTTTCGTGAAGACGAAGAAGTCACCCTTTGTCGTCTCAAACGACCCTGCGTCCACCCGATCGGGGAAGAATGTCAGCTGGGTGCGAGTGCCGCCGGGCTGAATCACCTGATGAATCTGGTTTGTCTCGCCGAAGCGCGTCGTGATCAGCATTTCCGCTCGCGTCGGATGCCAATCCTGAAATGTGGCGGCGCGTGCTTCCGTGTAGCGACCGACTTCATCGACGAGCTCAGCCGGGATCGG
>JACDBM010000174.1 GCA_013694945.1 Chthoniobacterales bacterium | reverse complement strand
GCAAAGCTACGCGACCTGATCAATGCGAGCCGTTACGATGAAGCTGAAGATTACGCGGTCGAAGTGATCGCGGAATACACCGACGTCGTCTCGAAATGGACCGACGTGCCTGCGATCGAAGCCTATTTGCGTGACTGTGCTTTCAACCGCGGGCCAACGGGCGCGGCGAAAATCCTCCAGATCGCGCTGGGCGTGAATGTCGATGGCGGCATCGGACCGCAAACGTTACGCGCGCTTCGTAAAGCGAACAAAATGTATCAAACCTGCTCGCTGCACTGCGCGTAGCCCGAGAACAGTATGAGCTGCGAGTCGCCGGACGACGGAATAAGTTCTGGCGCGGGCTCGTCAACCGCTGGGATAACTCACTCGATTTCGCGCGAAGCGTCGCCTAACGTTGCCCGCTCGTCCTGCCGCGAGTCAGCGATCCCGCACGCGTAGCCGCCTTGTCGGCCGTTCGTTTGCTGACGAATGGATAATCATTTCTATGACCGCGATCAGGGGAGCCGAAGCTAAAAACGTCGTCACTGACTGGAACGATCCGACGCATATCGGGCTCGCCTTGCTGGGTTGGGTTTGTTGTCGACACGGCACTCTGGACCTGAAAAGTTCATCCATGCGCACAATCGGAGTAGTGGAAAGCCTTTGGCTTTATCCGGTTAAAGGCATGCGCGGCGAAGAGATGGAGGAGGTGTTCGCTGGCAATTCGGGAGTTTACGGCGACCGACTCTTTGCCGTTAGGAGTTCTGCCAGTCCGAAGAGATTCCCTTATATGAGCGGCCGGGAGCAGCGCGAGATGATACAATACCGGCCTCGATTTCGGCAGCCGGACAAAGCGGCAACTCCGATCAACCGGATGGAGGCGGAAAGCATGCCGCCCGGAGTGAATCCCGTTTCGGCCGATTCAACGGAGCTGATGGTTGATGTGGAGACGGCAGATGGAGAAACGCTTTGCGATCGATGATTCTGCCTTATTGGGTATGCTGCGCGCCGGGATCGACGAGAAGCACGAACTCACATTGCTTCGCTCCGACCGCCCCATGACCGATCGCCGTCCCTTATCGATCTTTTCCGTTCAAACGGCGAGAAAACTCGGTGAGGAAACTGCGCGATTGTCGACAAGCGACGGTTCCGGGCAAACGTCTATCTGGATTTAACATCGTTCAACGGCTTTGCGGAAGACGAGTTCGTCGGCCGATCTCTGCGCATAGGATCGAAAGTGGTTGTCGCAGTCCTCCAGCGTGATCCGCGTTGCGTGATGATCATACTGGATCCCGATACGGCGGAAAAAACGCCCGGGTTGTTGAAGCAAGTCGCGCAGGCCCACAATGGCATGGCGGGTGTCTATGGTGCCGTCCTCGTGGAAGGCACGTTACGCAAAGGCGATCCCGTCGAGCTGTTAGATTAGATCGGCTTCGGATTAGTCAGATCGATTTTCGTCAGCCCGCCGCCCCGCGGGCGCCGGCCGAGCGGCACGCCGCCCGCTTCCAAAAAGAACAGATACGGTCGACCGATGTTGGCGCCGCGCGATCGTCGGGGCTGATTGCATAACATGGCGCACCGGCGACAGTGCGACCGATGAATGGTGGAAATTCCGTGAAAACACACAGCGTCGTCGTCTACACCGCCACGGGCGACAGCAGAGAAGCGGGCTTATCATTGGGAAGCCAAATCATTACGGAGCTCGGAGGCACGCCGCCGGATGCCGTCATCCTGTTTGTCTCGCCGAAGTACGATGCGGCCGAACTCGTGGCCTGCATGGTCGACCGATGCAGCGCGAAGATGATTATCGGCTGTTCGTCCGCAGGAGAATTTACTAACAATACGCACGGTGACGGGAAAGCCTGCGCCGTTGCGATCCGCTCCTCTTCCCTGCAATTTGCCGTCGGAATTGGCCGCGGCATCAGCAGCGATCGGCGCAAAGCCGCTGAAGACATGGTGCGCGATTTCCGCTGCGGCCAGGAAGGGTCTAACGAGTATTGCTCCGCGCTTATTTTGACCGATGCTCTCGCTGGACATGCGGACGAATTAATCGAGGAGCTGACTCTTAAAACGGGCGGCAGTCATCAATTCTTTGGCGGCGGCGCGGGTGACGACGCGACCTTCCGCCAGACGCAGGTATTTGTGGGGAAAGAGCTTGCAAGCGATGCGGCCGTTGCCCTCGAGATTATTTCCGAGAAGCCGATCGGCATCGGTGTGCGTCACGGCTGGAGCCCGGCGACCGCGCCGATGCGTGTGACCGAATCACGTGGCGCTGTCCTCGTTAGCCTGAACGCTTCTCCGATCCTCGACGTCTTCCGCGAGCACGCCAAGATCACGAACCAGAAATTCGATCAGAAAGATCCAATGCCGTTTTTCTTGCATAACATTCTCGGGATCGAGCTGGGCGACGGTTACAAATTGCGCGTGCCACTGGCGGTGAATCCAGATGGTTCAGTTCTTTGCGCGGCGGAGATCCCGCAGGGCGCGGCGGTTTGCTTAATGAGCACCGACGTAGCTTCCGCGAAAGAAGCGGCCGCGAATGCCACGCGCGCGGCGGTCGATCAACTTAATGGACATGAGCCCGGCGTGGCTCTCTTCTTCGATTGTGTCGCCACTCGTCTTCGCATGGGCCGCGAGTTTGGGAATGAACTCGATGCGTTAAAGGAAGTTCTCGGGGAGACACAGTTCGCAGGTTGTAACACGTATGGACAAGTCGCCAGAACGACAGGTCAATTCAACGGCTTCCACAACTGCACGGCCGTCGTTTGCGTCCTGCCGGCGTGAACGAACATCAGCGCCGCGGGGCCAGCTCCTTTCGCTCGTCGCTGCGCTGACGAAACCGGAGAACCGGAGTGCCGCTGCAAAGGCATTGGCGGCGCACGCAGGCGCGGAAGATTTGCTTATCTTCGTTCGTGATCGCGAGCTGGGCATCCTGTTGCCTGCACCAGGTTTTCAACAAACGCTCCCGGATGCGAAAGCGTGGCGCGTGTTCTTGGAAAGCTGCATCGAGCATTCATTTCAAGAAGGTGAGCTGTCTTTTCCGACTCCCGGCGCGACGAGACATGTCACGGGCTTGGCGGCCGAAGACGGCTCAGCGGTGGTCTTCCTGGGAGACGATCACGAGATCGATCGGGGCGTCGACATCAGCTTGCTCCTTCCGATTCTCGCAGCGGCTTTCGATGGCGAGCGCATTGCTTCTGTCGCGGAAGGAAACACCGCAGTCGCGAAGCAGACGGCCCGGCAGGCGAAGCTACTCGCCGATTCGCTCGATAAAGCTCGCAACGAGTTGAGGCAGACTCTCGGCGAAGCTCATCGGGCCAACGCCGCCAAGGATCGTTTCCTCGCTGTGCTCAGTCATGAACTGCGGACGCCGTTAAACCCGGTGCTGATGGCGGCAAGCGCGATGGAGACCGATCCCAACATCCCGCCGGAAATTCGCGCTGACATCTCAATGATTCGGCGAAACGTCGAACTCGAGGCCCGGCTGATTGATGACCTTCTGGATCTGACGCGCATTGCGAACGGGAAAGTGCAACTGCAGCGGAAGATCGTTGATGGCCATGAGCTTCTCGAAGAAGCGTCCGCTGTCGTTCGCGGCGATCCAGCGGTGCTTCAACCGCAGATAAAACTAGAGTTCGACGCTGCCCAACATCACATCGACGGCGATCCGGCGCGGATTCAGCAGGTGTTCTGGAATCTCATTCGCAATGCCGTGAAGTTCACCCCCCGGGACGGGCGCATCTTTATCCGCACCAAAAATTCAGACGCCGGAACCTTCCGCATTGAAGTAGTCGACACGGGCATCGGGATCGCGCCCGAGGCTTTACCAAAAATTTTCAACGCCTTCGAACAAGGCGATACAGACATCAATCGGGCGCTCGGCGGCCTCGGTTTGGGACTTGCGATCTCGCACGCACTTGCGGAACTACACGGCGGCACGCTTCGAGCAGAAAGCGCCGGCGTCGGGAAAGGGGCCACGTTTATATTCGAACTACCTGCGGTCAAACACAGCGCTCTCGCGCTCGAGACCGCTGCCCAGCCTCCGGCCGAGACTTCTCGTCGCCGCATCTTGCTCGTTGAGGATCACGCGACTACCGCTGCTTTAATGGCGAGACTGTTGCGGAAGCGCGGGCATCGCGTTGAGGTTGCACACAATAAGGCGGACGCCATCGCCAGCGGGCTTCGGGAAGAATTCGACATCGTCATCAGCGATCTCGGTTTGCCCGATGGAAACGGCTTTGAAGTGATGCAAGCGTTGCGGTCGAAGTCGCGAGTCGTCGGCATCGCGTTGACCGGTTACGGAATGGAAGCCGACATCGAACTGACCATGAAAGCGGGCTTCCAGTTTCATCTCACCAAGCCAGTGGACGCGCAAAGGCTCTACCAGGCGATCGAGCAAATCCCAGCAGCACAGACTTGCCCCTAACGGGCCCGTCGCGGCGCGGAGAAGAAGATTCTTCCTCCCTCTTGAACGGGACGTGTTCGTGAACAACGCTGGAATCGGCTACTTCGGCGCCGTGGAAGAGAGTGAAGAAGATGAAGTGCGCCGGATGTTTCGAGATCGTATCTTCGATCTGAGCCGAAAGGTCCATGCGGCGCTGCCTGGCACGCGCAAACAGCGCAAAGGATTCACCATTGAGTTCTCTTCCCTCAGCGGACTCGTC
>JACDBM010000164.1 GCA_013694945.1 Chthoniobacterales bacterium | reverse complement strand
CTTCTGTCCTGGAGAATGGCGGGAGTGTTCGGCCTTGGCCTCTTTTCTGGCGCGGTGCTCGGCTGCAGCACCCAGGACACCGCCGTGGCGAAGGCGTCGAGCGGTGAGCTTTTCGCGGTTTCGGCCGCTCAAACTTCCTTCTATCGATTTGGGCCCCAGCAGGGTTACGGCCCGGATGAGTCTCTGCCAAAGGACACCCTCATGGCGCTCATCCGGCCGTCGTTCGGCTATTGCAAAGTGCAGTTGCTTGATGGAGACAAAGAAGGCTACGTGGCCGCCGAGGACATCAAACCTGCGCCAGCCACTCTTCTCGCTTCCCTAGATGCACCGGTTAATGCGAGCGTCACCAGAAGGGGATCAGCGCGCGAAAATTTTGATGTCCGCTCAAGCGAGCCGCCTCCACCGGAAACTCTGCCCAATCCGGACCTGCCTCCGGTGACGGTCGAGCCTTCTCCGTTATAGGTCCGCCGTCCGCGAGATCTGCTGCGCACACCTTTCAGATGGCTTAAGTTTGTCTGTGCCGAGCGTCTCGAAGCAGATTTTCTACGAGGGCAACGTGCAGGGCGTGGGATTCCGCTGGTCCGTAAAGCATATTGCCAAGGGCTTCGACATCATCGGCTGGGTGCGGAACCTTCCCGATGGGCGCGTCGAGCTTCAGGCCAGTGGAGAACCGGCCGAACTGACGGCGTTCTTGGAGGCAATCGGGCAAAGCGAATTGCGTGCGCACATCCAAAACCAGAGCGAAACGTTGCTCGATGAGCCGCCCGTAGCCCGCGGCTTCGAAATCCGACATGAGTGAACCAGCCGTCGCGGTAACGGGTGTCACGAAGACCTTCCCGGTTCCGTTCAAACGTCAGTCCGTTATCGCCGTGCGCGACCTCAATCTCCAGGTGGAAGCCGGCCAGGTTTACGGTCTTCTCGGGCCGAATGGTTCCGGTAAAAGCACCACCTTGAAGATCATTCTTGGCTTGGTCTCACCCACGCGCGGTACGGCCGAAATCTTCGGGCGCGAGAGCAAGGAGGTCGCGAGTCGCGAAGCCGTCGGCTTTCTGCCGGAGAGCCCCTACTTCTACAAGTACCTGACTGGCGCCGAGACGCTGCGTTTTTACGGAAAACTCTGTGGCCTGCGCGGGCCGAAGCTCGTGACGAGAGTCGATGAATTACTCGAGCTCGTCGGTCTAACGAATGCTCGCGATCGCCGGCTGGGCGGGTATTCCAAAGGCATGCTCCAGCGAATTGGCCTCGCGCAAGCACTCGTCCACGAACCAAGGCTGGTTGTGCTTGATGAGCCTACCGCCGGCGTCGATCCGGTCGGCTCGCGGGAGATCCGCGATCTCATCCTTGATCTGAAACGCCGCGGCATCACCGTCTTGCTTTCATCGCATCTGCTCGATCAGGTGCAGGAAGTGTGCGATCGCGTTGGCATCCTGGCGGACGGCATTCTCGTGCGGGACGGCCCGGTGGATGAGTTGCTCGCGGTAGAGAACCGGACCGAGGTCGTTTTCGAGAACGGATCGGACGAGCTTGGACAACAGCTGGAGACGCTCATTCGGGCAGCCGGCGGCCAGCTGATTGAGAGACGGAAATCCCGCAAGACGCTGGAGCGGCTCTTCCTTGATGCAACCCGCAAGTAATCGTGCAGCGACCTCGTCTCGCCACCGCCCGTTTTCGGTGCGCCGAATGGCAGCGATTACCGCGAATACCCTCACCGAGCTGACGCGGCTGAAGGTCTTTTATGTTCTGCTCCTCTTCGCTCTGGTCTTGATCGGCAGCTCGATTTTCATGGCCCGGCTGACCTTTCAGCAGGAATTCCAGGTACTGAAGGACATCTCGCTGGGCGCAATGAGCATCTTCACCTCGCTGCTCGCCATCGTCGCGACAGCTCGGATGTTGCCGCAGGACATCGAGGACCGAACTGTTTACACGATTCTCGCAAAGCCGGTTCCGCGTTTCGAGTACCTGGTCGGCAAGTTGGGTGGCGTGCTCTTGCTCCTGACAATCACCACGCTGATCATGACTGCGCTCTTTCTCGCCGTTTTGTCTTTTCGCGAGCAAGCGGCGCTTGCGGAAACGACGCGGCAAATGGCCGGCCTTCCGCAAGAGCAGCTTACGGAAGCGTTGCGGGCCGTCCGCGCCGCGACCTTTAATGCCGATCTTATTCCGGGCATCAGCGTCCTGTTTCTGAAGGCCTGTCTGCTCGCTTCGCTCACGCTCTTCATCTCTACCTTTGCGACAACGAATATCTTTACCGTGGTCGTAACGGTCTTCATCTATTTCATCGGTCACCTCCAGGGAACGGCGCGCGAGTTCTGGCTTCAGGAACACGGTGGCAGCTGGATCAGCAGAACATTTCTTGCCGTTGTCGCGCTGCTTTTTCCGGACCTTCAACTCTTCAATCTGGCTGACGAGGTGGTTACCGGCGCTGCCATCCCGCTCGAAATCTTTCTGAAAACCGCGGCTCTGGGATGCTTTTATACTCTCATCTACTTGCTGCTCGCGACGGCGGTTTTTAACGCCAGAGAATTGTGAGGCTCGTCATTGTTCTACTCGGCGTCCTTCTCCTGGGAGGCGTGAAGCTCCCGCTCGAGCATCATCTTTTCATCACGCGCGCCGCGCATCGCCTGCAATCCACTCCGCTCGATCTCAACCTCCGGGAGCAGATTGGGCAGCTCAGTTTTGTGGCGGCCTTGAGTGGCTTTCGCGCCGTGATTGCCGATTTCCTTTTCATCCAGGCGCACGTCGCCTGGGAACGAACCGAATGGAGCCGCGTCCTGCTTCTTTTTCGCCAGGTCACAATGTTGCAGCCTCGTGGGATTCTCTTCTGGGATATGGCCGCGTGGCACATGGCGTGGAATGCCAGCGTGGCTGCGTTCAATAATCCCGCGCAGCCGCGTCTTGCTCTCCGCCTCAAAGCACAGCGCGAATACTTCGACCTCGGCCGGGACTTCCTCGAACGCGGACTCCAGAACAACCCCGACAGCCCCCAACTCTGCGAAGCTCTCGGCCGGCTTTACCGCGATAAATACAAAGACCACGCCCGCGCCTCTGCCTATTTCGAAATGATGGCGGCGAAGCCGGGAGCGCCGAATTACGCGAAGCGTTTTGCGGTCTACGAACTTTCATTTTGTGAAGGCCGCGAGCGCGAGGCTTACGAGCGTTTGATGGCGCTCTATGCGACGGGCGAGAAGGAGCGACTTCCCACGATGATCAGCCGGTTGAAGTATCTCGAGGAGAAGCTCGACATTCCGCTGGATCAGCGCATCTCTGACGCGGTTAGACGTTAGAAACAGTTTCAAAAGTGAAATTCGTCATGCGACCGCCGGAAAGTCGCCCTCTTCCTACCCTTCTCCCCCAAGGAGAAGAAACCACCTCTCCATTTGGAAGAGGGTCGGGGTGAGGGTTCTCGACTTTTGTAACCACTTTTAGAATCGCCACATCGTTGAACGATCGTCCATTGGTGATCTTGTAACTCTTCACCCTCCGATATGCGCTGCGCCGTTCTAAGCGATCTTCACGCGAATCTCGAAGCCACTCAGGCCGTCCTGGCCGATGCACGCGAAAAAGAGTGCACGCATTACGTCTGCCTCGGCGATCTGGTCGGCTATAGCGCGAATCCGCACGAGTGCGTCGAGCTCGTGCGGCAATTAGGTTGCCCCGTGGTGAAGGGAAATCACGACGAACAGGCGTGTCTCGCCAGGTCGTCACGTGAGTTTAACGATCTCGCCGAACGCGCGCTCAGCTGGACGCGCGCCAATCTGACGAATGAAGACAAGCAGTGGCTCGCCGCGTTGCCTCTCACCCGCCAGGTGCGTGATTTTACAACGGTCCATGCCACCCTGGATACACCCGCGGAGTGGGGTTATGTCTTCAACAACCTCGACGCGCTCGCGAGCTTTACTTATCAGCAAACGACGGTCTGTTTCTTTGGACACACGCATGTCGCCGGCGCTTTTGTGCGGGACGAAAACGTGAAGCGATTCCGACGCGAACAGCTTCTGATCGAGCCCGCGAAGAAATATTTCATTAACGCCGGCAGTGTGGGGCAGCCGCGCGATGGCGACCCACGGGCGGCGTATTGCATTTATCACATCGCTCGCCAAACCGTGGAAGAACGTCGTGTCCGGTACGATCTGGCCGCGACGCAGAAAAAGATCATCGCCGCGGGTCTGCCGCGACTCC
>JACDBM010000317.1 GCA_013694945.1 Chthoniobacterales bacterium | reverse complement strand
TTCTCCAGCCATTCGGTGGAGAGCAGATTGCTGCGCGGCGAAACGATGGAAGCCGCCGGCGTGAACGCGATCGTTGTTTCCTCCTTCTCACCGGCGTTGCGACCGCGCGCAACGTGAAAACCGGCGGCCAGCAATGCCACTCGCGCTGAGGTCGAGCACGTGTAGGTAAACAGCTCGACGGCGCGGCCGCGACAAACCGCGAACAGCTTTCGAAATGTCTCCAGCGTCCACTGGTCGCGGCACGTTTTGCTGGAGAACATGTCGTAGAAAATCAGGTCGGGCTGCGGCTTCGCATGTTGGACCGTGGTGAAGAAATCGCCTGCGAGAAGCGACCAACTGAGCCCGGGATGCTGCTTTGATTGCCAATGTCCCAGATTCAAAATTCCGGCCGGTCCGGCATGGCGGAGATACGGGAACAAATCCGTGCGCTGCAAGGCAAGCCGGAGCGAATCGAGATCGCTCTCGAAGCTGACAAGTCGCATCGGCCGGGTCGGACCTGTTTGCGCCTGCTCCTCGTAACAGCGAATGGCGGCCATCGCATTTGCCGCCGCGCCCAGACCGACATCCCAGATGACCAACGGCTCCTCAGATTCCCCCAAGCGCTCGGCAAGACGGGATTGTTCGACGTAGAGCTGGCGCGCTTCCTCCATCGGTTCGGTGCGGGAATGCATAATCTCGCCTGAGGCGAGATGGCGGATGCTGGCAAATCCCTCGCGCGCGATGTGCACTTCGTACTGCCCGAGGCGGAGCGAGCGCTTTCGATTCGGCTTTTGCACCCGTACCGGGTTGTCCATGTCGGTTTCGTGAAGGAACTCCCGCTTGCGATGATACAACTCCAGAAAACGATCCGACAGAATGCTCGCGCGGATCTCCTTCATGAGTTGATGATAAAAGTGGAGGTTGTGCTTGCCGAGCAGCTGCCAACCCAGCGTCTCGCCGGTTTTCGCGAGGTGATGCAGATAAGCACGCGAGTAGCGGGCGCAGGTTGGACATTCGCACTCCGGGTCGAGCTGCTCGTCGGAAAACTTGTACACTCCGCGCTTCATCTGGAGATAACCGCGCGAGGTGAAAACCGCCCCTCGCTGCGCCACTTGCGTCGGGATAATGCAATCGAACATGTCCACGCCGCGATGAACGGCCTCCAGCATATCCAGCGGCGTGCCCACGCCCATGAGATAGCGCGGCTTGTCCCGCGGCAGGAGCTCCGCGGTGAATGCGCAAACTTCCTCGCGTTCGCTTTTCCCCTCGCCCACGGCAAGCCCGCCGATCGCAAAGCCATCGAAGGGCATTTCAGCCAGGCGCGCTGCGCTTTCTCGCCGCAGCTCGGGAAACAACGCGCCCTGCACAATGGCAAACATCGCTTGGGGCGAGTCGCCGCGCGCCGCGAGACTGCGTGCGGCCCAACGATGCGTGATCCTCATCGCTTCCAGCGCTCTCGCTCCATCCGCGGTCGAAGCGATGCAGCGGTCGAGCGCCATCATGATGTCGCTCTTGATCGCCTTCTGCGTCTCGATACTGAGTTCCGGGCTGAGCAGAATGGTCGTGCCGTCGAGATAGCTCTGGAAGACCGCGCCCGCTTCGCTCAGCGAACGCGAATGCGGCAAGGAAAAGATTTGGAATCCACCAGAATCTGTTAGGACCGACCGTTCCCAGCTCATGAATTTATGGATTCCTCCGAGACGCCGGAAGACTTCCGCGCCCGGTCGAAGCAGCAGGTGATAGGTGTTTGCGAGAACGATTTGCGAGCCGGCTTCTTCGAGCGTGCGCGTGAGTTGCGCCTTCACCGTCGCCTGCGTTCCGACCGGCATGAAAAGTGGCGTAAGCACCTCGTTGTGCAGCGTGCGAAAGGTCGCCGCGCGCGCGAGAGAGCCGGTCGCTTGTCCATCAAGGCGGAAGTTCAATCGTGACGAACTCATCGGCTCCTATTGTAGCGTGAAATCACGCACGGACACTCAGCCACCGAGACTTGTCGGTCTGCGGAATTAGCACGCGTGCAGGTCAAAACCAATTCGCCGCTTTGCAAACGCGTGCACCTCTAGTCAGTTGAGGATCTTTCTGCGATGAATCCGCGCTTCCTCGTCCTTACTATCACCGCCTTGATAGCCTTCTCCTCTTTCGCTGCTGACCAAACGGTGCCCTCCCTTGATCCAAACGCCGCCAAGCCACCCGTCGCCGCTCGGAAACCAAAGATCGTCGGATTGCATGGCGACAAGACGGAGGATCCCTATTTCTGGTTGCGCGAAAAGGATAACCCGGAATTGCTCGCGCATTTGAAGGCCGAGAACGCCTATACCGCGGCGGTGATGGCTCCCTTTCAGGCGTTCGAAGATTCTTTGTATCGCGAAATGCTCGGGCGGATCAAACAGACCGACGTTTCTGCGCCATATCCGCAGCGCGGGTATTGGCTCTATCAACGCACAGAAGAAGGAAAGCAGTATCCGATCTATTGCCGCAAGAAGGCCGACTTCGCTGCGCCGGAAGAAGTGATCCTGGACGTAAACGAGCTCGCGAAAGGGCAGAAGTTCATGGCGGTAAACTCGTTTGAGTACAGCGACGACAATACCCTCCTCGCCTACTCCACGGATGTGAATGGACATCGCGACTACGATTTCCACCTGAAGAATCTGGCGACGGGGGAAGAGGTGAAAACGCCCCTCGGCAAAGTCGCCGATCTGGCCTGGGCAGCTGACAACAAGACAATTTTCTTCGTCACAGAGAACGAAGCCAAACGGAATAATCGCCTCTGGCGCTACACCCAGGGTGAGCGTGAACCGACCTTACTCTACGAGGAGCACGATGAGTTGTTTGATTTGGCCGTGGATCGCTCGCGGGACGGCAAAATCGCTTTTCTCGGGATCGGCAGCAGCAGAACGACGGAGTTCCGTTTCTTGCCTGCGGCCAAACCCAAAGACGAGTGGCAGGTGCTCGCACCGCGCCGCAATGAAATCGAATACTATCCAGAACACCGCGACGGCATTTTCTACATTCGAACCAATGATGGAGCGAAGGAGTTCCGCGTGGTCACGGCACCCAGCGCGAGACCCGGTGTCGAGCATTGGAAGGAGCTCGTCCCCGCCCAGCCTGGCGTGACGATCGAAGACTTCGAACCGTTCGCAGACCATGCCGTCGTGGTGGAGCGCGCGGAAGGCTTGATCGGATTCCGCATCACGGATTTCCAGAACAAGAAGTCGCAGCGCATCGATTTGCCCGAGCCGGCGTACCTCGCCGGGTCCGAGTTCAACGTCGAGTTCAGCACTGGCACATTCCGCTTCAAGTATGAGTCTCCCGTCACGCCACCGAGCGTTTACGAGTATGACATCGCGACGGACAGTAAGAAGCTGCTCAAGCAAGTAGAAGTACTCGGCGATTACGATCCCACGCGTTACCTGGTGGAACGCGTTCGCGCCACCGCGAAGGATGGGAAAGAGGTGCCACTCGACATTGTCCGCCGGAAGGATGTGCCGGTGAATGGAAGCGCCGTTTGCTGGCTGCAGGGCTACGGATCGTACGGCATTTCCATCGATCCGTCGTTTTCGTCGAATCGCATCTCGCTCCTCGATCGCGGCGTCATTTACGCGATCGCACACGTCCGCGGCGGCGGTGAACTCGGCCAGGCGTGGCACGAAGACGGTCGGATGATGTCGAAGATGAACACTTTCACAGATTTCATCGCCTGCGCCGATTTTCTCGTGGAGAAGAAATACGGCACGCACGAACGGTTGGCGATCCAGGGCGGCAGCGCGGGCGGGTTGCTCATTGGCGCGACGATCAATCTGCGGCCCGGCTTGGCGAAGGTCGCGATTCTCAATGTGCCGTTCGTGGATGTGATCAACACCATGTCAGACGCTTCGCTTCCCCTTACGACCGGCGAATACATCGAGTGGGGCAACCCGAAGAACAAAGCAGAGTACGACTACATGAAGACGTACAGCCCTTACGATAACGTCGCGGCCCAAGAGTATCCGGCCATCTTCCTCTTTACTTCGCTGAACGACAGCCAGGTGCCGTTTTGGGAGCCGGCGAAATTCGCCGCCAAACTCCGCGCGACAAAAACGGATAATAATCCCCTGCTTTTCCGCATCAATCTCGACGCGGGCCATGGTGGCGCCTCCGGCCGGTTTGATCGGCTGCGTGAAGTTGCCTTCGAGTACACCTTCGGCCTGGCGGCGTTCGGACTGGCGAATGATGCCGCGAAAGCCGTTCCGGTTGCGGCGGCAGCGAAGGCTGAAGAGAAGAACTGAATGCAGTACACGCGCCTGGGAAAGAGCGGGCTGAAGGTTTCGCGCCTCGCACTTGGCTGCATGACCTATGGGTCGTCCACCTGGCGAAAGTGGGTTCTCGATGAAGACGACGCGCTTCCTTTCTTCAGGCAGGCTTGGGAAGCAGGAATCAATTTCTTCGATACCGCCGATATGTATTCCAACGGCGCGAGCGAAGAAGTGCTCGGACGCGCGCTGACGGAACTGCGCATTCGACGCGAGGAAGTGGTGATCGCTTCGAAGCTCTTCTTTCCGCTCCAGCAGAGCCCCAACGAGCGTGGGACTTCACGCAAACACGTTAGGCACGCGATCGATGACAGTCTGCGCCGCCTCGGCACTGATTACATTGATCTCTATCAGATCCATCGCTACGACACGACCACCTCCATGGAGGAAACGCTCGAAGCGCTGACTGATCTCGTCCGCGCCGGAAAGGTGCTTTACCTCGGCGCCTCGAGCATGGCGGCCTGGGAATTCGCAACATTCCTCCATCTCGCGGAGCGGCACGGGTTATCCCGCTTCGTCTCGATGCAAAACCACTATAATCTCGTCTATCGCGAGGAGGAACGTGAGATGATCCCACTCTGTCGCGCCGAAGGAATAGGTCTCATCCCATGGAGCCCGCTGGCGCGCGGCTTCCTGGCCGGGAACAGGCAGCGGGAAGACAAATCGGCCACAGTTCGCGCGCAGACCGATGACTTCGCGGAGCGCTTGTATTATCAGCCGGCCGATTTCCAGATCGTGGATCGGGTGAGCGAGGTCGCGCGTGAGCGCGGCGTCTCGAATGCGCAGGTCGCATTGGCCTGGGTCTTACAGCAACCGGGGATCACGGCACCAATCGTCGGCGCGTCGAAACCGCATCATCTCAGCGATGCGGTGAAGGCTTTAGATTTAATCCTGACTGCTGAGGAAATGCAGCGCTTGCAGGAACTTTACACACCGCATCCTGTGCTCGGGATTGCCTGAACACTGCGGCATCGGCTACGCCGGAAGCTCTTCGAGTGCATCGGTGAAATCCTGCGGCAGGGGCGCCTCAAAATTCTCCCACTGGCCGGTGCGTGGGTGGACGAAGCCGAGTTTCCACGCGTGCAGCATCTGGCGCGGATAAGCTTTCGCCAGTTTCGGCGGGTAAAGCTTGTCCCCCAGCACGGGATTTCCGAGATGATGCAGGTGCACGCGGATTTGGTGCGTCCGCCCGCTCCGCAAGGCGCACTCCACCAGACTCATCTCTGCTCCGGCGCGCAGCACTTTATACTCGGTCACCGCCGAGCGACCGTGGTTGGAACGCGCGATGCTCATTCGCTGTCGATGAATCGGATGCCGCCCAATTGCCGCGTCGATGGTGCCGCTCGGTTTCTTGAGCCGGCCCGCCACGAGCGCGAGATAAATCTTCCGCATCGTGCGCGCCGCAAATTGCCTGGAAAGCTCGCGATGCGCGGCGTCGTTCTTGGCCACGACGAGACAACCGCTCGTCTCTTTGTCCAGACGATGGACAATTCCCGGCCGCTCCTTGCCGCCGATACCGGAGAGCGTTCGGCAATGATGCAAGAGCGCGTTCACCAGCGTGTGCTCCTGATTTCCGGCGCCCGGATGCACCACCATCCCAGCGGCTTTATCGAGCACGAGAAGATCGTCGTCCTCGTAAAGGATGTGCAATGCGATCACCTCCGGGGCCGTTTCGATTTTCTCCACCGGCGGAATCTCGAGTTGCACAAGATCGCCGCGCCGGACCGTGTCTCTGGTTCGGGGCTGCTTTCCGTTCAGCCTAACGAATGCTCGTTCGATCAGCGTTTGCAGCCGCGAGCGCGAGAAGTCTGGCAGCTCGAGGGCCAGAAAACGATCGAGACGCAATCCCGCGCGATCAGTTGTGACGTACAGCTCAATCATTCGAGGCGGCCACGCAAAAAAGCAGGCGCGAGAGAATTTTGGCGCATCACGCTCTACTATGTCGTGCGCGAGCCGGGAAACAAAGGAGCCCCGAAAAACTTTGGTAGCGGTTCGCTGCATCTCTCGCAAGGTGTGATAACATCCCGCTAATCCCAGCATGCCTCAGTTCTCCTATCGTGCGCGAAACTCGCAGGGGGGCCTTGTCGAAGGAACCCTCGATTGCGCCGATCGTGCCGTCGCCATCCGGCAGATCGAGCAGTTGCATTACATCCCGATTCGGATTGATCCCGTCGGCGCCGCACCGCACGTCGTCACCGGGGCAACGCCCGCAGCGGCGGCTCCGGCGACGCAGAACCTGAAGATTCCGCACACGCAGTTGCTCATCTTTACCGAGCAGCTGGCGCATTTGCTCCAGGCGGGCATGACCCTCGACGAAGGACTTGCCGTGTTGCAGAAGCGCCTGAAACATCCGCGCGTGCAGCAGATGACGCAGGCTCTGCATCAGGCGCTGGTGGACGGACGCAGCTTCTCGCAGGCCTTGCGCGATTTCCCGCGTATTTTCCCGGCGATTTACGTGAACCTGATCGCGGCGGGCGAAGCGAGCGGAGCCTTGCCGGAAATCCTGCGGCGCCTCGTGGAGCATCTCATGCAGGCGAAAAACCTGCGCGATCGGGTGCAACAGGCGCTGATTTATCCCGCCTTTCTGGCAGTGGCGGGCGCGATACTGATGACCGTTTTCATCACCTTCATGGTGCCGCAGCTGACAAGCTTTATGTCGCAAAACGGCGGGAGCTTGCCGCTGCCGACGCGGATGCTGGTGAGTTTTCACCACCTTCTCACGAGCTACTGGTGGGTCGGCGCGCTGCTGGTGGTGGGAATAGGGGTCGGCGTGCGAGCGTTCGCGCGAACTGAGGAAGGGCAGATCACGCTAGATCGGCTGCGCCTCTCCGCGCCGGGCTATGGGCGAGTCATCAAGCATCGGTATTACGCCCAATTTTCGCGCACGCTCGGAACTTTGATGGAGAACGGAATCCCGCTGCTCAAGGCGCTCGATCTTGTTACCGAGATCGCCGGGAACCGCTATCTCGAGCGGAAGCTGATCGAAGTGCGGCGAGCCGTCATTGACGGCGCGAATCTTTCGGCCGCGCTTAGTGCGCAGCAACTGTTTCCTGAACTCTTCACCGACATGATGGCGGTGGGTGAGCAAACTGGGCACTTCGCCCAGACCATGCAGACGATTGCGGATGTCTATGAGCGCGAGCTCGACCGCACCGTGAAGGTGATCTCGACGCTGATTCCGCCGGTCATCATTGTGGTGATCGCGGTCATCGTTGGGTTCGTTGTTTACAGTATTCTGACGGCGGTCTTCGAGATGACCAGCAGCTTGCAGGTGCGCCCCCGCTAAGATAGTCTCGCGCCTCGATGTCCCTCCGCATTTACGCCTCTGCACTCTGTCTCCTGCCCGTCTTGTGCGTGCAGGGCCAGGAAGTCGTCGTGGGCGGACGCAAGCCTTCGAAGGTTCCCGCAAAAACGGAAACGGCGAAACGTCAGGACACGAGCAGTGCGTGGCTGGACCTTCGCCAAACCAACGTCACAAACAAGAAATCGCAAACTGCTCCCGCTTGGGTGCGCGGCGTGGAGATGCTGCCGAGGGCAACCAAAAAAACGTCAGCCACGAAAACGATCTTTCGTGTCCACCTCGAGGCACCGCCCGGTGAGTTTCAGGTACTCTCGTTCCGCCTCTTTTTCGATGATAAATCAGAGCGGCGACCGCGCGTGCTGGCCGCGGATGAAACGGGGCAGCTTGTGCTGCAAACACCGCCGCTCGGCCTCGGCCTTAACGTTGCCACATCTGAGACAATCATGATCCCGACGACCGGCGTCTCGACCGTGGACGTCGAAGTGCCGGGGGACGGTGCGACGGTGCGCGCGGCTTTTCTTGATTGGATGAAAAGTAGCGAAGTTCTCCGGCCCATTAGTGGTGAGCAGCGCTACGTGCTGCCGGACGCATTCAATCCCGCCGCCCCTTTGGGCGCGCCGGTGAACGATATCGCGAAGTTTGGCACCGTGACCGCGACTCTTGCTCCCGAGACCATTCAAATTGGCACGACTGTCCCGCAAGGCGCGGCCTTTCAGTTCGGAATAGAATCGCAGCCGCTCGCGGCCTTGTTGACGTTCGAAGTTGGCAGCCCGGATATCGATTCGCCGCCGGAAGTTTCCGTGAACGGCGTCAGCCTTGGGCCTGTTACATTAACACTGCCCGAGCTGGCGGATCCCGGCTATCGCGGCGAGATGAAGGCTCTCGTAAACCAAATGCGGTTTCAATACACCGGCTGGGTGCGCGCGCAGAAGCTGGTCCCCGCGAGCGATCTTCGCGTTGGCACAAACGATCTTCTGATCATCGGCGGCTCGGGCACTGCGCTCTCGGCGATTCGCGCGACGCAGATTCAGCTGAAGTATTTGTGGGAGAAGCTAGACTATGAACTGGTTCCTCTGCGCTAGAAGAAGAATGAAGACACGTAAGACATCTCAGGCCGGTTTCACGCTCCTGGAAATCATGCTCGTAGTGGGCATCATCGTGATCATCCTCGGTGTAGCGGTCGCGCGCCTTGGAAATACCACTGGCGTGGCCAAAGACATGCGCGTGCGCGCCGATGTCCAGGCGATCTCGACGCAACTGAAGCTCTACGAAAGTGTGAACGGCTTCCTCCCGACAACGGAGCAGGGGCTGCAGGCGCTGGTCACTCCCCCGGAGAGCGATCCGCGGCCCACGCGCTGGTATCAGCTCTTCAAAGACCTTCCGCAGGACCCGTGGAACAACAATTACATCTATGTTTCGCCCGGCCGCAAGAATCCGACCGGCTACGATCTCTATTCTGCCGGGCAGGATCGGAAGCCAGATACCGCGGACGACAACTGGGGTAACTAGCCGCCTTGTGTCAGATGAAACATGAGTAGAAGAATCGAGGCTGCTCCAGCTCTGGGGGAGCGCACGCGCCTCTCCCGCTTCAAGTGATACATGGCAATAGCCGCCTTGTACCAAGTGGCCGTGAGTTTAGTGCAGCAGCGTCTGCTCCTCTTTAATCCCGAGCGAAGCAGGTTGATTGAAGCGACGGCGCTCTCTCGCTGTAGAGCGCCTGCCGCGCTCACCAAGCGGCGTCGCTAGGAGCGCGTTCCCGCACTCACGAATTATCTGATCAAGTGCACTAGCGCCCCAACGCGATCCGCCTAACGCGACGCCCGCTACTCGTCGTCTGTGTTCGGGTCAGGAATCGGCGTCGGCGGAGCAACAGGATTGCGCTGGATAACGCCTCGGACACGTGGCGGCGGGGTAGGTAAAGTAGGTATCGGCGCCGGCTTGATTACGTTGGGATTGGGTCTTGCCGGGATCGTGCTGACT
>JACDBM010000289.1 GCA_013694945.1 Chthoniobacterales bacterium | reverse complement strand
CCCAAGATCAGGTCCGGGATCAGAATACCAGCGATGGTGCCGTGCGTGATGCCGTTCCCGGAATCGCCGGTCGAGATATAAACGTTCTCTTTGTCTAAGGGATTGCGGCCGATGTAGCCGAGCCCATCCACCGGCTCCATCACCTGGCCTGACCAGCGGAAAACAACCCCGATCGCGGAAGGCCAGCGCAGGGAAGTCCAATCCTCGAGCCGTTGATAGCGTTGCTCAAAATCTTCCGCCTGGCCGGTCTTGTGATCCTCGCCACCGACGATCAGGATTTCCTCATCTCCCTCGTTTGCCAGCCGCACATAGTGATACGGGACCATGCCGATCGCCTTGTCTTCCTGGCCCGCATGCTCGGCCGTATCCCAGAAGAGCGCGCGGGTGACCATTCCCTTCGGCACGCGCACACCGATCACATAGGTCGTATAAGGCGCCTGCTTCGTGTGCATGACAAAGCGGTCGTTGATCGGCGTGTTTGAGGCGACAACGAGCGAGCCGGCATGCACGGTGTGCCCGTCCTGCGTCGTGACGTGCGCGTCCTCACCGCCCTCGACCTCCAGCACGCGCGTGCCGGTATAAATACGGCCGCCGCCCCGTTCGATCGCCCGGGCCAAACCGCGGAGGTAATGAAGCGGATGAAACTGCGCCTGATTTGGGAACCTGATGGCTGGCCCCGTATCAAACGCCTCGATCGGAGCGCGCTCTTCCCATTCCACTGAAAGTCCGGCCCGCAGGCAGGCTTCATATTCCTGGCGGAGATTCTCTCCTGGCTCGTTAGGCGGTTTGAACAGGTAGCCGTCGAGCCGCTCGAATTGGCAATCGACCTTTTCCTCCTGCACGACTTTTTCGACGAAATTGATCGCCGCCGTGTGACTCTCGGCCGCCCTCCGTGCGCCTTCTTCGCCGTGGAGCTTTTCCAGCTCATAATAGCGGTCGTCCAGCGCATTCACGATGTGGGCGGTGGTGCGTCCGGTCATACCGCGTCCAATCAGGCCGTCGTCGATCACCACCACGCTGCGACCTTCCCGCACGAGCGTGTAAGCCACCGAAAGCCCCGCGATCCCTGCACCCACCACGCAGAGATCTGCGCGTGTGTTTTCGCGCAAGGGGTTGAGCTGACCGGCGTCACTCGTTGCTTCCCACAGAGAAAGGTTTTCGCCGGCGCGTTCTGCCTGGTTCACGGGTGTTGTCATACTTGATATTTGATTGATGGATCCGAAATGCGTTGTAGCCTGGAGGCGTTGACCGCCTGAGGCAAAATGTCACTTCCCGAGGCTGCGGCCGGGGTCAACGTCCCCGGCTACAATTGCGGCAATATGATTGCGAGCAAGTCGCCGATCTTCACCCGCTCTTGCTTCATGCTATCGCGAAACCGGAGCGTGACGGTGTCGCGCAACTCCTCGCCTTTTTCGCCCAGCGTTTCGAAGTCGATCGTTAGGCCAAAGGGCGTTCCGGCTTCATCCTGTCGCCGATAGCGCCGGCCAATCGCGCCGCCTTCGTCGTAGAAGACCATCATGTGTGACTTCAGCAGCGCCTGCACTTCCCGCGCTTTCGCGACCAGTTCCGGCTTGTTCTTCAGCAACGGAAACACGCCCACTTTAACAGGGGCGATTCGCGGATGGAAACGCAACACCGTCCGGGTCTCGGATTTTCCCTTTTCGTCCGTTACCGTCTCCTCATCGTAGGCCTCGCAGATGAGTGCCAGCACCGTCCTGTCAACTCCGGCGCTCGGCTCCACCACGTGGGGGATGAATGCCTCCTCTTTCTTGAGCAGATGTTTCATCTGCATCTCCTCCTCAAAATAATCCAAGACTCGGCCGCTCGCTTCGCTGTGCTTTCGAAGATCGTAATCTGTGCGATAAGCTACGCCTTCCAACTCCTGTCGGCCGAAGGGGAACTCGTATTCGATATCGTAAGTCCCCTTCGAATAAAATGCTCGATCCGCCTCCGGTACCGTCAGCACGTGCAGCTTCGCGCGCGGGATGCCGATGTTCTCGTAAAATTTCAGCCGCTCTTCGAGCCAGTAATCGAGCAACTCCATCCCCCGCTCTGGCCAGCAGAAATACTCCAGCTCCATCTGCTCAAACTCCCGCGAGCGGAAAATAAAATTGCGCGGATTAATCTCGTTGCGGAAGGCTTTGCCAATCTGCGCAATGCCGAACGGAATCTTCTTGCGCGCGGTATCCAGCACGTTCTTGAACTGGACGAAAATGGACTGGGCAGTCTCGGGACGGAGGTAGGCGATTGACGACTCATCCTCCGATGCACCCATGTTTGTTCGAAACATGAGGTTGAAGGCGCGCGGTTCGGTCAGGTCTTTACCTCCACAGTTCGGGCATTGTTGCGCGCCGCTTTTCTCCGGCACCTGATCTGCGCGCAACCGCGCCTTGCACGTCCGGCAATCCACCATCGGATCGCTGAAAGTATCTTCATGCCCGCTCGCCTTCAGCACCGCGCGATGCGTCAGGATTGAGCCATCCAGCCCCACCACGTCATCGCGTTCGCGCACCATCACG
>JACDBM010000265.1 GCA_013694945.1 Chthoniobacterales bacterium | reverse complement strand
ATCATCGCCTGCGGGCACTTCTCGCTGGTGTTCCAGTCGATGCCGTTCTTCTACGCGGGCCTCGTCCTGATCGCGATCGGCACCGGGCTGCTCAAGCCAAACATCAGCGCGCTCGTGGGTAATCTCTGCGGGTCGAATGATCCGCGGCGTGACAGCGGCTTCTCCATTTTTTACATGGGCATCAACATCGGTGCCGTCATGGTGCCGTTGGTCTGCGGATATCTCGCGCAGAGCGAAGGGTTCAGGACACGGCTGCGCTCTGCTGGCTTCAATCCCGCCACCAGCTGGCACTGGGGTTTTGGTGCTGCCGGAGTGGGAATGGTCCTTGGGCTCATCGTCTACGTCTGGCAGCGCAACCGGCTGGCCGATGCCGAAGGTCGTGTAGGCCAGGCGCGTGGCCAACAAGCAGACGCCACACCACCTGCGCCGCTGACGCGCCAGCAATGGAAGCGCGTCGCTGCCATCTTGGTCTTTTTTCTCTTCACGATTCTTTTCTGGGCCGCCTACGAGCAGAAGGGCGCGAGTCTCAATCTTTTCGCGCTCAAACTCGTTCGGACCGAAATCTTCGGCTGGCGTTTTCCCTCGAGCTGGCTGCAATCATTGACCCCGCTTTACGTCATCATGCTCGCGCCGATCTTCTCCCTGCTCTGGGTGCGCCTTGGCGATCGACAACCGTCCAGCCCAGCCAAATTCACCTTTGGCCTGTTGTTCATTGGCCTCGCCTACCTGCTGATGATTCCTGCTTCACTGCTCACCGCCTCCGGTCAAGTGAGCCCGCTCTGGCTGGTTGGCCTCTATTTCCTGGAAGTCATCGGCGAGATGTGCCTCAGCCCGTCGGCCTCAGTACTGTGACTAAACTGGCACCGGTCAAGCTGCTTGGCATCATGATGGGCGTCTGGTTTCTGGCCGCCGCCTTCGGCAATAAACTTGCAGGTTATCTGGGAGGTTTTTTCGTCGCCGACAATCCCCAGGTACTCGTTAGACTCTACGGCGGGATCGCGCTCGGCCTGCTCATCTCCATGGCGCTGCTGGCGTTTCTGACCCCGCAGGTCCGCCGGCTCATGGGGGAAGCGAAGTAGCCATCATGAAATCCGGTTTCCTCGATAAGCTCATCGAGCGCCTCGGCCGTGTCGGACCGGAGGAAGTGGAGAACTATCTCCTCCGCCTCGCGCAGGAGAAGGGTCTGATCGAGACAGTCTTCAACTCGATCCAGGAAGGCATCATCGTGACCGACGCGGATGCTCGCATCACTTACGTGAACAACGCGGCCTGCGAGCTCTTCGGCTTCGATGCCGAGCAGTCGATCGGAAAACGACTCGATGAGCGGGTGCGCGGCCTCGATTGGAACCTGCTCTCCAGCGCAACCGGCGCCCTCAGCCGCGACATGGAGATTTTTTATCCGGCGAACAAATTCATCAACTTCTACATCGTGCCGCTTCTGATCGAGCGTCGGGCGAAAGGCCACCGGGCGAAAGGTCCCGCGGAACAGGTTGGTCACGCCATGATTCTCCGCGACATCACGGAGAGCCGACGCTCGACCGAGAAGACGATCGAGTCCGAGCGCTTTCAAGCCCTGACATTACTCGCCGCGGGCGTGGCGCACGAGATCGGCAATCCACTCAACTCCCTCCACATCCATCTGCAATTGATGGAGCGGAAAGTGCGCAAGCTTGAAGGCGTTCTCGCCGGGGAGCTTCAGGAATCGATCGACATCGCGCGCTCCGAGATCAGCCGGCTTGATTCCATTGTGACACAATTTCTGAGCGCGATCCGCCCCTCCAAACCGCAACTCCATCCCGAGGACGTGAACGCGATCGTCGACGCAGCCGTGCGCTTCTTCGCGCCGGAAATCGAAGATCGCGACATTGTCGTCGAACAGGAGCTGCGTTCCGACCTTCCCGCGCTCGAGCTGGATCGCGACCAGATGAAGCAGGCTTTCTACAACGTGATCAAAAACAGCTTCGAAGCGATGAAGCGTCGCGGCATTCTGCGCATTCGGACCGACCGGGATGACACACACGTGTTCGTCAACTTCACCGATACGGGCGGCGGCATGTCCGCCGAGACATTGAGCCGCGTCTTCGAGCCGTATTTCTCTACGAAGACCTCCGGTTCCGGACTGGGTCTGCTCATCGTCCGGCGCATCGTCCG
>JACDBM010000261.1 GCA_013694945.1 Chthoniobacterales bacterium | reverse complement strand
CCAGAATTTGCGCCGCGCGCTGATCGACCTGATCGACTATCACGATGAAGCGCTCGCGGAGCATTTCGCGGAAGGCAAACTCGCACTGGAGTCTTACAAGGAGTACATCGAGCTCTTCGCGCGCAGTCTAAAGGAGACGATGGAAAGTCGCGAAGGCGTGTCGCATCTGTTGCGCGCGGCAGGTTTCGACGTTCGTCCCGAGGAAATCAACCTCCACCCCGAACTGCGCTGGAAAAAAGGCGCTCCCGGCGCGTTTGGTTCAACCCTTGTTGTAACCAAGAGACGGGCGGCGCCCTGGAAGTGAATTTCCACGGACGTGAGTACACATCTCATCCCAACGAACAATCCAGTGAGCTCCGTGATGAGGTCCCTTTTCACCAGATAGAGAAGCTGTGAGTAATCGAGAGAGTTGGAGTCCAAGGCCGGCGCCGCTTTGGAGATTGCCTCGACTCGAGTAGTCTAGCCACCGCGATTCACATGCCGACTGTCCTGTTGATAGAAGATGACGACGAAAGTCGCCGCGCAACCAGTGAGCTGTTCGCGCGGGAGGACTGGACCGTTTTTGAGGCTGGCGATGGCGAGGTCGGCATTGAGCTTGCGTTGAAGCATCGTCCTGAGGTGATCGTGTGCGACCTCTTGATGCCGAAGGCCAACGGCTTTCAAGTCTGCCGCGCGATTCGTCAGCAGCTTCAACCCACGAAAATCATCGTTGTCTCCGGCCGAGACTACGGCGTGGACCGGACCGGCGCACTGGAAGCTGGCGCGGACGAATACCTCGTGAAGCCGATTACGTGGGATCTTCTCTCATCCTCGATCGATCGCATCCTGCCGCAGCCTCCACGGAAACCTGTCGACGAGAACAGAGGCGCCGAATTTCATCCCCTGTCTACGCGCCTGAAACTTTGGGGCGTCCGCGGCTCCATTCCTGTCCCGGGCCCGGCGACGGTGCGCTACGGCGGAAACACGAGCTGCGTCGAGATCCGCGGCGACGGCGAGATTATCATTCTGGACGCTGGTTCCGGGATCCGCTCGCTGGGAATGGCCCTGGAACACGAATTCGGCGAGCGCTCCGTCAAACTCACGCTTTTGATCACGCACACCCACTGGGACCACATTCAGGGGCTGCCGTTTTTCCTGCCGATCTACAAAGAGAAAAACGAAATCCGGGTGCTTGGCTATGAGGGCGCGCGGGTCGGCCTCGCCAGGATTTTAGCCGGCCAGATGGAGACGCCATTTTTCCCCGTAAGCCTGCGCGAGCTGCCAGGCAACATCGCGATCGAAGAGCTAAAGGAAATGGAGTTCTCCGTCGGAAAAGTTCGGGTCTGCGCAAAGTTCGCAAATCATCCGGGCGTCTGCGCTGGATATCGTCTCACGACCAGCAGCGGTTCGGTCGCTTTTTTCCCGGATAACGAACCATACGAGCTGCTTAAGGTGCAGGTCGCCGACCGCGATCAAGCCAGTGTGCAGGAGGCGCGGGAATTCGCGAAGAAGGAGCGGCAGAAACTGGTCGAGTTCCTCGGTAGCTGCGACGTGCTCATTATGGACGCTCAATACACCGACGAAGAATACCAGACACACATTGGCTGGGGACATGGCTCGCTCAGCCGTGTGGTCTCGCTCGCGCTGGAAGCGCAGGTCCGAAAGCTTATCCTTTTCCATCATGATCCTGATCATGACGACGAGATGATCGATGAAATGCTCGAGCGCGCGCGTTTGTTGGTCGTGGAGAGCGGCGCAACATTGGAGGTCGAGGCGGCACGCGAAGGCGCTGAAGTCTGGTTAACTCCGCGAAGACAGCAGCAGGCGCCCGGCAACTGATGCGGGCTGCGATGCGGGGGCTCCCGCTACTTGCGAAAACTCCCAGAGCATCTTAGGTCTCGCTGCGATCGATTGCCTCGTGGTGTAACGGTAGCACCAGAGATTCTGGATCTCTTTGTCAAGGTTCGAATCCTTGCGAGGCAGGCATATATGTTGGGAATGAACGATTTGCGTACCTTTATCACCGGGAATGGGAGTTTTGGCTTCTGGACTCCTGGTCGCACCGCCTCATCTTTGCCGGCACGCTTGCACCGAATACCGACAGAGTTGCCGCCGGCTCACTCTACAATTCACCGCGGCAGCTGTCGGACAGCCATGCGACTAAACGGAGAATGCGCGCGGGGTTGCTGGGTCAAAAAGCTTGTTCTTCTTGCCGCGCTAGCAAGCGCGATGTCAACCGCGCAGGCCGCCGAGATGACGGTTGAGCTTGGGCTCGCCACCAGGGTTACAGGCGAAAGAACGGTCAGCTTCGACGGCCTTAACAATCACCAGCCAAGTAGGGAGGTCCGAACGCTGGAGATCGGGTACGCTGTCTCGACAGTTGGCTGCTACCGAGGTTTCTTCCCACGACGTGGCGTCGCCGTCGCACTGGGGCTCGGCGAAGGACTTGCAGTCGCGCTCGGAGTTGGCGTCGGAGTGGGAGTGGGCGTCGGTGTTGCTGTGGGCGTCGGTGTGGCGGTGGTGTTCACCACAGTAAAGCTCACGGAAATGCCTGTCCCGGCTGTGCCCCCGCCATTGGTCGCGGAGTATGGGGTCGCCACGAGCGTGTGATTGCCCACTGCTGGTGTCCAAGCCGTATAGACGCCCTTAGCGTCCCCAGCAACGCTGTACGGAGCTATATTCTCAGTTCGGATTACCGTTCCATCTAGTTTGAAGACCACGCTGGCCA
>JACDBM010000259.1 GCA_013694945.1 Chthoniobacterales bacterium | reverse complement strand
CGGAAGTCCGGATCGGCAGAATCATGCGTGGTGAAGATCCCGTTCTCGACCAGTTTCCCGTTATCGGACATCGTCGTGATGCGATCGCCGCCGAGCAGGTAAGGGGCATTCACTGTTCGCAGTTTATCCGCAGTGATGGCCTTGGTTTCGGTGTTGTAGGTGCCGCGATCGCCCACGTAGAACTCTACTCCGCGGTAGATGCGGACGTTCCCTTCCACGTGCACTTCCTTCGTGGCAGTATTGTAAGTGGCGTGGTCTCCGTAGATGTCAGCGTCGCCGACGTGAATGGCGACGTTCTCGTCCGCGGAGGCGATGCCGTTTTCGTAATTTGTGCCACCGGTGGCGGTGATCTCAATCGGCTGATCTTTAAGTGCGGAATTTTGCGCCGTTTGCGCAAACGCGGCGGGCGAAAGCAGCGCAAAAAAAAGAAAAATCAGCCTTCGCATCGGGGACGCCGAAGCTAACGAAGGCCCCAGGGGTTGCAAAGGTAAAAGGGCCGCGAGAGACGATGATGAATTCTCCCGCTCGATGTGGTCTTACGACGGCGCTTTTCGCCATCGGAACTGAACTTGCGTCTCGTGCGGGAATACTCTATCAAAACGGAGATGGCGACCAAACAAGCGCTTGCACCGCGGAGAGCGCGCCGGCAGTCGGCGCGCGCCAGGAGCGGAGATCGGTTCCCTCTTCCTCTCCGGCGGCGGTCGCTCAATACTCTGAAGCACTGCGGCTGAATCCGGCGTTGCCAAATGCGAAGGATGATCTGAGCTTCGCCCGATCTTTGGCCGGACGATAGCGACGATACTGTTCAAGGTTGCCAGTCGTCTAAAGCGACAAGGCCAATCCCGCAACCTGCTGGTTTAAGCCGCAGACGGAGACGACCGCGCGACGTGCCGAGAAATGCGTCTCTCCGTTCGACCGAACGCGGACGTTGTTGCTTTCAAGCGCCTGCGCCGATGACGGCAATGCACCGATGCGGAGAGCCTGGGCCGCGGCAATCACCTGCCAGATGCTCCCGGCACCGACACCTTCCCCGAGCGCAGCCTTTGGCGCGTAAACCACCGCAGCCGGGCAGTGCCGCAGGATGGCAGCACGCTCGGCACGATCGAGGAAGGTGCCGTTTGCACTTGCGATGACGAGGTCTTCATCGGTCGGCGCGAGTGCCGCGAAAACTTTCTCGACGCAAAGCGCCGCCTCGCTTTGCCGCCAGAAATTACAACCGGCGTCAATTGTTTCGATTTTGATGGGGCCGGAGCGATCAAGGAGAAGAGCGCCCGCGCCTTCGCTTAAAAGCATTCCTCGCGGGGGTTCCTGAAACGGTTGGATTGGCGGCGCATCGCGGAGCAAGTGCCAGCGTCGATAGGCATCGCAAAGCAGCCAATCCGCCTCCTCTGCTCCTACAACGAGACAGCGATCCAGCGCCGGGTTCAGCATCAGATCTTCCGCCATCTTCAGCGCGAGCAAGCCGACGGCGCCGTCTCCTACGAGGGTGTAGCTCGCGCCCGTAATCCCGAGAATGGCCGCCAGGTGACTGGCAGGCGCATTGAAAACCGTCTCAGGGAAAAGGAGCGGACTTGCAGCCTCCGCGCCTGCTTCCACGACTTCGTGGTAGAAGCGTTTGGTGTAAATCACGCCGCCGTTCGAAACGGCAAAAATGAGGGCGGTTCGTTTAGCGGTTTCGGCATCGAACTTCAGACCCGCTTCTTCCAGCGCGGCCAGCCCCGCGACGACGGCGAAGCGGGAGATTGCGCTCGAACGCCGGAGGCGGGGATGCACGGGCGCTTGTGCCGTCGCTTCTGGCGGCACACGGAAGACGCGATATTTTCTTGGGTGAATGTCGCTCGAGATTGTCTCGGCGGTTGACTCCGCACCGTTCAGAAGACGCTGCCAGACCGCCGTCGTCCCGCTCCCGAGCGGCGTGACCCACCCCATGCCGGCAATGCCGAGGCTCATGCCGCGATCGATCGCAGAATTACTGAGGCATTCGTTCCGCCGAATCCGAAAGAGTTGGATAAGACAGTGCGGACCGTCGCGGGGCGCGACTCGTTTGCGACAATCTCGAGATCGAGCGCGGGATCCGATGCGCGGAAGTTGATGTTCGGCGGAAGGAGCTGATCGCGGAGCGCGAGCAGGCTGATGACCGCTTCGATCGCACCCGCCGCGCCTAACGAGTGGCCCATCATTCCCTTGGTGGAACTGACGGGAACGCGCCCGAACAGCTCTGAGATAGCTTTGCCCTCGGCCGCGTCGTTGAAGGGCGTGGCGGTGCCATGCGCATTGATGTAGTCGATTTCACTCGCCGGCATCGACGCACTTTC
>JACDBM010000240.1 GCA_013694945.1 Chthoniobacterales bacterium | reverse complement strand
ACTGTTCAGTACGCGAAGCGCGTCGTAGGCCGGAAAATGTATGGCGGGCAGACGCAGTACATGCCGCTGAAGGTGAACTACGCCGGTGTGATGCCGATCATCTTCGCCTGGGCCTTGCTGCTGTTCCCAAACGTAATCGTGAGCACCGCATTTCAAAACAGTCGGGTCGCGCGGCAGATATCGGATGCGCTCGCGCACGGCTGGACGCACTACATCGTCCTTGCGATGATGATCTTCTTTTTCAGTTACTTTTGGGTCGCGACCCAGTTTCAGCCTTCGCAGATCGCGGACGATCTCAAAAAATACGGTGGCTACATTCCCGGTGTCCGACCAGGGAAACCGACCTCTGAGTTCCTCGACTTCACCATGACCCGTTTGACCTTCGCGGGCGCGTTCTTCCTGACCTTAATCGCGGTCTTGCCCGGTCTGTTAAGCCAGGGGCTGAATGTTCCGCAGATCACCGCGCAGTTCTTCGGGGGCACGAGCTTGCTTATCATCGTCGGCGTAATGCTGGACACAATGCGGCAGGTAGAGACGCACCTCATTCAGCGGCATTACGACGGCTTTCTGCGCAAGGGCCGCATCCGTGGCCGCTTTGATCGGGCCTCCTACAACCGCGGTGAAGCGGCACCGCAGACGACGCTTATGTGGCTCTACGTTGGGATTGCGGTGCTGGTGATCGGCGGCGTCGCGATTTTTGTCTACGGTCGCTAGTGAAAAGGCGTCTCGTCCTCCTCGGCGCACCGGGTTCCGGAAAAGGAACACAGGCCGAGATGATTACCCGCCATTTCGGAATTCCAGTTACGTCGCCGGGAGCGATCCTGCGGCGCGAGAAAGAACTCGGCACGCCGCTCGGATTGGAAACGGCCGAGACAACGCAGCACGGTGGACTCGTGCCCGACAAAATCATCGTCGAGTTGATCGAGGATTGGCTGCGTCTGCATGGCGGGCATGGCTTTGTTTTTGATGGATTCCCTCGCACGATGCCGCAGGCCGAAAGCCTCCAGCACATTTTGCAGCGACATCGCACTCCCTTGGATTTCGCAATTTGGCTGGACGTTTCCGAGCAGACAATCGGCGACCGAATTTCGAGTCGTCTCCAATGTCAATCGTGCGGCTTTACCACGAGCGCAACGAGCGCCGTCTTTGCCGAGCGCCCGATCTGCCCATATTGCGACGGCCCTCTGGTGCGGCGCATGGATGATGATACCGTGGTGTTGCGGCACCGGCTCGAGGAGTTCAACACAAAGACGCAACCGCTCGCCGACTTCTACGAGAAGCTTGGCACTTTGCGTCGGATTGATGGGAACCGCGATCGCGAAGCGATCTTCGCGGAAGTCTCACGTTTAATCGAGCAGACGGCATGATCCCGATCAAGAGCGGCCACGAGATTGCGAAAATGCGACAAGCTTGTCGAACGGCGAGCGAAATTCTGGAGCGGGTGAGCGAGTTGGTGCGGCCGGGGATTACGACGAAAGAAATAGACGAAGCGGCCGCTGATCTGATGCACGAAGCTGGTGTGAAGAGCGCGTTTCTAGGCTACCGATTGGGCCACCGCGTCTTCCCGGGCAACATCTGCATCTCTCTTAATGACGAGATCGTGCATGGGATTGGCAGCCAGCGCCGAATTCAATACGGCGACATCGTGAAGCTGGACATCGGGGTGATTGAGGATGGCTGGGTCGGAGATACGGCCTCGACCGTGCCGGTAGGAATGATTGACGCCCGCACGGAGAAACTCCTCCGGACGACAGAGAGCGCGTTGCGCAGGGCAATCGGCTCCGCCTCGGAAGGAGTGCGACTCGGTGACGTCTGCGCTGCGGTGGAGGAGGAGGCCATTCGCGATGGGTTCTCGGTTGTCCGCGAGTTTGTCGGTCACGGGGTTGGGCGCAAGCTGCATGAAGAGCCACAGGTGCCGAATTATGGGAAGCGCGGCAATGGTCCGCGGTTGAAAGCGGGGATGACGCTAGCGATCGAGCCGATGATCAATTCAGGCACAGCGGCAGTACGCCTGCTGGACGATGGCTGGACTGTCTGCACTGGTGACGGCATGGCCTCGGCACATTTCGAGCACACCGTCCTGATCACCAAAAACGAGCCCGAGATCCTCACCTTTCGCGGCCAGAGGCAGCTGAAGTAGCCACCGGCCAATGTCTAGGACGCAGCCGACATCCACAGTTGCCAGGGCGGAAAGTTCTGCTAGAGGTTCCACCCTGCGATTTGTTGAAGGGCGGATTACGTTCGCCAGCAGGGACAATGCGGAACTGATCTCCGCGTTTTTTGTCTCGTCGAAGCCATGAAAGTGCGACCCTCAGTGAAAAGACTCTGTGAAGCGTGCAAGATTGTGAAACGCAAGAATGTTGTGCGCGTGATCTGCAAGAACCCGCGTCATAAACAGCGTCAGGGCTAACGAAATTGCTGAATTTCGAAGAAACGCACTTGCATGCTTCACCCAATTTAAAGTCGGAAATCAGAAATCGGAAATCGTTAACATGCCACGTTTACTCGGAGTAGAAATTCCCTCGGAGAAGCGCATCGAAGCGTCTCTCACCTATATCTACGGGATCGGTCCGACGACGGCTAAAAGGATCTTGGAGCAGACGAACATCGACCCGAACCTGCGGGCGAAAGATTTAAGCCCGACTCAGCTCAACGAAGTAATTCACGCAATTACGGGAAACAAGTTGCTGATCGAAGGCGATCTGCGACGCGAGCTGCAGGGGCACCTGAAGCGCTTGCAGGCGATCAATTGCTACCGCGGGATTCGCCATCGTCGCGGGCTCCCAGTTCGAGGTCAACGAACCTCCACCAACGCGCGCACGCGCAAAGGGCCGCGCAAGACGGTGGGCGTGATTCGGAACAAGGATGCGAAAGCTGGCAAGACCTAGGCGAGAGAAGCAGACGTAAGAATTGATCATGGCTGATACAGAAGAGAAGAAAAAGGGAAAGCCCGCCGGGCCGGAAGCTCGC
>JACDBM010000234.1 GCA_013694945.1 Chthoniobacterales bacterium | reverse complement strand
CAGGAGCGGGCTGCTCGGGAGCGCGAGTACGCCGCTTCCTTTATGAAGCGGCTGCGCTCTTTCTTTGAGCTCTAAATTTGGCTAACGAGCGGTTTCCACCACGGCCAGATAAGCCGTTGCTAGCGTGGCAAAACTCCCTACAGTCCAGCACTTCAAACCCGGACCACCTATGACCTTAGCTCTCTCAATCCTCGACACCGGCGTGGCGCTCTCGATGCTGCTCGCGGCCGGCGGCCTTGTCTTCGCTTTCTTCCTGATTAAGGCGGTAATCAGTCGCTCCCCGGGAAACGAGCGGATGCGTGAGATCGCAGGCGCGGTCGAGGAAGGTGCGAAGGCCTATCTACGCCGACAGGTCGTGACGATCAGCGCGATCGCAGCCGTCATTTTTATCCTGCTCTTTATCTTCAAGGACGCTCCCACTGCCCTGGGTTTTGTGATCGGCGCCTTCTGCTCGTTAGCCGCGGGTTACATCGGAATGCGGATCGCGGTCCTGGCGAACGTCCGAACCGCGCAGGCAGCGAGCAGTTCCCGAACGACAGCGCTTCGGGTGGCCTTCAACGGCGGTGCCGTCACGGGCCTGCTCGTGGTGGGACTGGCGCTGCTCTCCGTCGGAATCTTCTATACGCTCACCGGAAGGATTACCGGAAACCATGATTTGGCCGTGCGAAGTCTTATCGGGCTCGCGCTTGGCTCGAGCCTCATCAGTGTCTTCGCGCGACTCGGTGGCGGCATTTACACGAAAGCCGCTGACGTCGGCGCCGACCTCGTTGGTAAGATCGAGAGTAATCTTGAGGAAGACGATCCGCGTAACCCGGCGACGATCGCGGACAACGTCGGCGACAACGTCGGTGATTGCGCCGGCATGGCGGCGGACGTCTTCGAGACGTACGCGGTCAGCTTGATCGGGGCGATCCTTGTCGGCGCGCTGACGATCGCGTCCGATCCGGCGGCGATCATTTACCCGTTCGTGCTCGGCGGCATCTCGGTGCTCGGCGCGATCATCGGCATCATCTTCGTGAATGTGACCGACGCAAAGCCTGGCCCCGCGCTCATGGGAGCTGTCGGCGCGAGCGCACTCTGTTCGGCGATTCTGTTCTGGCCGGCGACGCACATGCTGTTTCCGAATGGGATCGTGACGAACGGAATCTCGCGTTCCGCCAACGCGCTTTACTTCGCGGCCCTCGTCGGTCTGTTGATGACGGGCATCGTCGTTCTAATTACCAATTATTACACGTCGACGGCTTATCGCCCGGTGCGCAAGATCGCCAAAGCCTCCGAAACCGGCCATGCCACCAACATCATTGCGGGTCTTGCGATAGGACAGCACGCCACGGCACTGCCCGTCGCTTTCATTGGGCTTTCCATTCTCTTCAGCTACCACTTCGCGGGCCTTTACGGCATTGCGATCGCCGTCATGAGCATGCTTTCCATGGCGGGCATCATCATCTCGCTGGATGCTTTCGGCCCCATTACGGACAATGCAGGTGGCATTGCCGTGATGAGCAACCTGCCCCAGAAAGTGCGCGACACGACGGACGAGCTCGATGCGGTGGGCAATACGATGAAGGCAGTTACAAAAGGCTATGCGATCGCTTCGGCGGGTCTCGCGGCGCTGGTTCTCTTCGGTTCCTATGTCGAAGAATTGCGCGCGCACTTTGCGGCCACCGGTCGCGCTTACTCCTACGACTTCTCGCTGAACGATCCGAAGGTGATCATCGGTTTGTTCATTGGCGGTTTGCTGCCGTTTATCTTCACCGCATTCAGTATGGATGCAGTGGGCAAAGCGGCTGGCGCAGTCGTGCGCGAAGTTCGGCGTCAACTCGCCGCGAAACCCGGTATTCTCCGCGGCGAAGACAAACCGGATTATGGAACGTGCGTCGACATCGTGACGAAAGCGGCGCTGCGCGAAATGATCATCCCCGCCTTATTGCCGGTGGCATTCGTCGTCGCGGTCGCGATTATCAAGCCGCTCGGCCCGGTTGTGCTGGGCGGTCTGCTTGTCGGCACGATTGTGACGGGCTTGTTCGTGGCGATTGCGATGACCTCGAGTGGAGGTGCGTGGGATAACGCGAAGAAGTATATCGAAGAGGGTAATCTCGGCGGGAAAGGCTCCTTCGCACACGCGGCCTCCGTGACCGGCGACACGGTGGGCGATCCTTACAAGGATACTGCCGGTCCTGCGATCAATCCGATGATCAAGGTGGTGAACATCGTTGCCATCCTGATTATTCCCGTTCTCTTTTAGAGACGCGCGCCTCTGCGGGCGATCTCAAAGGCATTCCATGAAAGAAGCAATGGATTACCAGCTCGTGACCGCGGAACACACGCTCGCGCAGCGCTGGCCAGCTGCGCCTGATGCTGGAGCGACGCCCTTTAAGATTGTCGTCGATCCGGAGATGCGCCAGAATTTGCGCCGCGCGCTGATCGACCTGATCGACTATCACGATGAAGCGCTCGCGGAGCATTTCGCGGAAGGCAAACTCGCACTGGAGTCTTACAAGGAGTACATCGAGCTCTTCGCGCGCAGT
>JACDBM010000231.1 GCA_013694945.1 Chthoniobacterales bacterium | reverse complement strand
TGCTGCTCCTGGGGGTAGGCCTTGCACTCGTTAGTCTGGCCAGACCTCGCTGGGGCCATACCTACGAAGACATCAAGCGCAAAGGGCTCGACCTGATCGTGGCCGTGGATACGTCGCGCAGTATGCTCGCGAACGACGTGCCGCCGAATCGTTTGCAGAGGGTAAAGCTCGCGGCCCAGGATTTGATCAATGAATTGCGCGGAGATCGCATTGGGCTGATCGCGTTTGCTGGTCGCGCGTTTCTGCAGGCACCGCTCACGATTGATTACGACGCCGCGGTCGAGGCACTGAATGACCTCGATACGAACACGATCCCGGAAGGCGGCACGAACATCTCGGAAGCAATCAATCTTGCCGTGCAGACCTTCGGCAAGTCTGCGGTGGGTAATCGTGCGCTCATTATTTTCACTGACGGCGAAGAATTGGCCGGCGACTCCGCAAAGATCGCGCAGACGGCAGCGGACGCCGGAGTTCGCATTTTCTCGGTTGGCGTCGGTACTCCGGAAGGGTCCTTGATTCCGCTTCCGGCGCGCGGTGGCGGGACCGCTTTTGTGAAGGACAGCAGCGGCCAGGTGGTAAAGTCGAAGCTCGACGAAAAACGGCTGCGCGATATCGCGGAAAGCACTGGCGGTACTTTTCTACCGCTGGGAAATGGGCCGGCCACGATGAAGCGACTTTACTCCGAAGGCCTGAGCCAAATGCAAGCTGGCGACATCGACGCGCGCACCTCGCGCCATCCGATTGAGCGTTATCAGTGGCCACTGGGCGCGGCGATCATTTCGCTGGGCGCGTCATTGCTGATCAGCGCGCGGAAGCGCGCGCGGCGACGGGCTCGTCCAGTCCCGCCGCGAGCGGCTCCCGTGGCCGCGGCGACTGCGATGATCCTGCTGCTGCCAACTCTGGCGAACGCCGCCGCGCCTGGCCTCGCCGAGTATCGGAACGAAAAATATCCCGAGGCTTACGAACGTTTCCAGCAGACGTTAAAGGAGCATCCGGAGACTCGCGCCGCGGATAAGATCCAATTCGATTCCGGCGCCGCCGCCTACAAGATGAAAGATTATGGGAAGGCGCTGCAATCGTTCAGTCAGGCGCTGCTGTCGCCCGATCTGCAGTTGCAAAGCCGGAGCCATTATAACCTTGGCAACACATTGTATCAGCGCGGTGAAACGCAAAAAGGCGACGAGCAAAAGCTAAAAGATTGGACGAATGCGCTCCAGCACTATGAGCAAACGCTGAAACTCGAGCCCGAGAACAAAGAGGCGAAAGAGAACTATGAATTTGTGAAAAACAAGATCGAAGAGCTGAAGAAAAAGCAGGAGCAACAGCCCTCCCCAACACCAACCCCTTCCCCGAGCCCGCAGGATAAGAAGGACCAGAAGAAGCAGGACAAAGATAACTCGCAGGAACAGGACAAGAATAAGCAGCAGCAACAGCAGGAACAATCCGGCGAAGGGGATGAGCAGAAGCCGGAACAAGGCCAGGATCAGTCGCAAAAGAACGACAAGAGCGAAAACAAAGGAGAGCAGCAGATGGCCGGTGAAAGTCCTTCACCAACGCCCTCGCCCTCGCCCTCACCGGGCGAGACCCCAGACGCGAAGGCGGGCAGCAGCCCAAGTCCGAGCCCCGGCCAAGAAGGGCAGTCCTCGCCCACTCCGGGCGGACAGGCTGGAAGTCCATCGCCATCTCCCGGCGAGGGCAAAGAAGGTCCATCGCCTTCACCATCTCCAGGCGAAGCCGACGGAGGGGAAGGTGAAAACAAGAATCCCACACCTGCTGGAACGCCTGCCGGCACGCCTGGCAAGAAACCGAGCGGCGAAGTGAAAGGCGCATCGGAAGATCAGCCGCAGGAAAACGCGGAGAACACTGTCGAGGCAGAACCGGTCGAAGAAGGCAAGATGAGCGAACAACAAGCCGAGCGGTTGCTGCGCGCGATGAAGGACGAAGAAGCACGCGTGCAGCTCGATGAACACAAGGCGGTGCGCCGTGTCTATAACGACTGGTAGAGCGAAGGGGTTGATGGTTGATCGTTGATGGATGATGGGGAGAACGATGTTCTGGTCGCTGACTCGAGGCGGACTTCTTGCGCTGGTCGCGTGGGCGAGCGGCGCTTCGGCGCTTGCGGATCCCACCGTCACCGCGGTGCTGACGGAATCGGAGACCGAGCTCGGGCGTCCGGTGCAGCTTGAGATTCAGGTCACGGGAGCATCGAATCCGAAACCGCCGGACGAGATCACGGTAGACGGCTTGGACATCCGTTCCGCCGGCGTTTCGCGGCAGTATCAGATGCAAAACTTCAGCGTCAGCTACAGCTTTACTTACAACTACACCATCATGCCGCTGCGGGCCGGGACGTTCAAAATCCCACCGCAAACGGTTGATTCGGGCGAGAAAGCACTCCGCACGCCCGAACTCACTCTCGTCGTAGCCGATTCCTCCGGTGGGAGAGCCGCCCGGCCAGGCCGCGGCCGCAACAGCGGCGGCAACGTGGAGCCCGGGCAGGCCGGATTCGTCGAGATGATCCTGCCCAAGAACACCGCCTATGTGGGTGAGATGATTCCGGTGCAGATCCGGCTCGGGTTGAACATGCGCGCGCCGGTCGAGTCGCTCGGCAGTGGCGTGCAAATCGCGGGCCAGGGTTTCACCACTCAGAAAATGCCTGAACCGCGCCAGACGGTGGAGACAATCAACGGGCGCTCCTATCAGGTATTTATCTTCAAGACGGCCATCTCGCCCGCCCGGACTGGCAAGATTGAGGTCGGACCAGCCGAGATCAATCCGATGGTGCGCGTCCCCCGCAGCGGTCAGCGCAATCCCAGCCTCCCCCGCGATCTTTTCGACGACCCATTCTTCAACAACTTCTTCAACGATCCCGCCTTTGCGCCCTCGACGCCGAAAGAGATCAACTTAAAGAGCGACCGGACCACGCTCGAAGTGAAGCCATTGCCGCCGAGCGCGCCGCCAGGATTCTCCGGAGCTGTCGGGAATTTCATTCTCAAGGCAGATGCGAATCCGAAAAAGGCGCAGGCTGGCGATCCGGTAACGGTCACTGCGACCGTGACGGGCCGCGGAAATTTCGACCGTGTTACGGCGCCGAGGTTGGAAGAGGAGCGTGGCTGGCATCAGTATCCGCCCTCGGACAAGTTCAAGCAGGATGACGACGTCGGCATCAGCGGCGCGAAGACGTTCGAGACTGTGCTGAGCGCGAAAGAGCGGAAGGACAAACTTTCTCCGTTGGTTTTCTCGTTCTTCGATCCAATCAAGGAAGTTTACGTCACGCTTAAGAGCGAGGAGATCGCGCTGCAAATCACAGGCGGCGCAGCTCCGACGCCAACGCCTGCCGTCGCGGTAACTGCCCCGCCTCCAGCCGCACCTGCAACGAGCACAACGGCGGCTCCCAAACAGGAGCAGGATATTCTTTATCAGCTCAACGAGCGACCGGCCGCGGTCCAAAGCTTCACGCCGTTCTATGCGCGCCCTTCTTTCTGGACGGCGCAGCTTCTGCCGTTGCTCGCACTCTGCGGTCTCCTTGCCTGGAAGGTGCAGCGACGACGGCGGAGCAATTTGGAAGCGCAACGCGTGGCCCGCTTGCAGCATGAAGCCACGGGGCTGCAGCGAAACTTGCGCAGGAACGGCACCACACCGCAGCAGTATGTGGCCGATGCTTCTCGCGCGGTGCAGCTAAAGACGGCTTTGGCGCGGAACATCGATCCCAATGCGGTCGACGCCGAGACTGCAGCGGCGGCATTTCGCCTGGATGAGGAGAAACGCGCCCGCCTTCGCCGGCTCTTTCAGAAGAGCGATGAAATGCGCTACAGCGGTGGCGGAAATGGGGGTCACACACTCTCGTCCGAGAAACGGCAGGAGATCCTCGAGCTCGTCGAAAATCTGCACGCCTGATGCTGCTCTCGCGCTTTCGTTATCTCGCGTTCGCCACGCTCGCGCTTGTGAGCGCCTTCGCTGCGAGCGTTCAGGCGCAGGAGACATTCGCGCGGGCGAACCAGGAATACGCGGCCGGCCGTTTCCAAGAAGCGATCGATCTCTACCAACAACTCGTTAGCCACGGCGAACCCAGTGCGGCACTTTTCTACAATCTCGGCAATGCGTGGTATCGCGCCGGCGATCTCGGGCAGGCTATTTTGCAGTACGAACGAGCGCTCGTTTTGGAACCGCACCAGCCCGAAACCGAAGCAAATCTTCGCCTGGTGCGCGACAAGGCGCGCGCCTTGGAATTGCGAAGAAACTGGGCCGAGCGCGCGGTCAAGCGAGGGACATCCCTGCACTATTCGGTCGCAGCGGCTGCGAGCTTTTGGATCGCGGCTTTTGCGGCCGTGGGATTGATGTGGAGACGGCAACGGCGATCAGCGGCTCTCGCTACTCTTTTCAGCGTTTCCATTATCAGTCTGGCGCTGTCACTTTACGCTCTTTACGTCTTGGAAACCGGTGCAAATGGCCGGCCGCTCGCGATCGTGACAGCAAAGACGACCGAGGCACGACTCGCGACGGCGGACAATGCTGGCACGGTTCTCGCGCTGCCGCCCGGGAGCGAAATTAAAATCCTGAGCACGCGTGGCGACTGGATTTATGCCGCGCTCCC
>JACDBM010000227.1 GCA_013694945.1 Chthoniobacterales bacterium | reverse complement strand
GCAGACTGCCAATCGGTCATGGTCGCGCAGATCAATGAGCTTTCGCAGAGCCTGGCGACTGCACAGGAGAAGAACACAAGGATCCCGGAGCTGGAGCTGGCGGCGGGCACTGCGACGAGCCAGCTCCAGATCTTGCGTGATCAGCAGGCACGCTCCGCTGCTCGGATAGCGACCTTGGAGACGCAGCTGACGGAAGAACGCAAAGCCACGACGGAGAAATTGTCTGTGCTGGAGGAAGCGCGGACGCGTTTTTCAGATGCGTTCAAAGCGCTTTCGGCTGAGGCTTTGCGGTATAATAACGCGTCGTTCCTGGAGCTGGCGAAGTCGACCCTCGAAAAAACGCAGGAAGGCGCGAAGGGAGACCTCGCGAAGCGACAGGAGGCGATCGATGCGCTCGTGAGGCCGATGCGCGAATCGCTTGAAAAGGTGGATGTCAAAATCCACGAACTCGAGAAGGCGCGGAGCGGCGCGTATGAGGCCTTGAGCACGCAGGTGCGCTCCCTCGCGGAGACGCAGGATTACCTCCGCTCGGAAACAAGTAATCTCGTGCGGGCGCTCCGTTCGCCCATTGTCCGCGGGCGCTGGGGTGAGATTCAGTTGCGCCGCGTCGTCGAGCTTGCCGGCATGGTGGAGCATTGCGACTTTCTCGAGCAGACAACCGTACAGACCGAAGAGGGAAGAATGCGGCCGGACCTGATCGTGCACCTGCCTGCAGGAAAGACAATCGTGGTTGATGCGAAGGCGACCTTGAACGCCTATTTGGAGGCCTTGGAAGCGAGCGACGACGACGCACGGATCGGGCGCTTGAATCAGCATGCGACGCAGGTGCGCAATCACATTGAGAAGCTCTCGCGCAAGGCCTACTGGGAGCAGTTCGAGAGCGCCCCCGATTTCGTCGTGTTGTTTTTGCCCGGCGAAGTCTTCTTCAGTGCCGCGCTGGAGCGCGATCCGATGCTGATCGAGTTTGGCGCGGACAAGAAGATTATTCTCGCCACACCTACCACCTTGATTGCGCTCTTGCGTGCCGTCTGCTTCGGCTGGCGGCAGGAAAAGCTTGCGCAAAACGCGCGCGAGATCAGCCAGCTTGGGGGCGAGTTGTACAAGCGCTTCGCCGATCTTTCCGTGCACTTGGGTCGGCTCGGCAAAAGCCTCAACAACTCCGTCGAGGCTTATAATAAAGCAGCCGGAAACATCGAAGCGCGCGTCCTGGTTACGGCGCGCAAGTTCAAGGAGCTCGGAGCGGCGCCGCTTGGGATGGAAATTGAAGTCCTACCGCAGGTGGAACAAATCGCGCGCGAGATGCAGGCTTCGGAGTTGCTGGCCCCGCCGGAGAACGGCTCCCGCGAATGACTCGCGGTTCTTCGCGTGGCGCCCTTCAGGATGTCTTACCCACAATCTCCCGCTTCGGCTAAGGGCTTGGCCACCGACCCCACCGAACGATAATGAGCGTTGAATCCGTTCCTCGGGTCGCCATTCACGACGGAAAAAGGTCTACGGGACGAAGATATTCCCAGTAGCTGGTGCTTGTCTGTGCGCCGATGCTTGCGCACGGACGTTATCACCAAGCTATGTCCGAAATCACTGAGCACTGTTGCCGCAGTGAGGACTCTTTCATCTTCACGCTGCGAGATGTTTTTCAATTTCCTGCAGCAGTCTCTCGCGACTCACCGGCTTCGAGATGAAAGGAAATCCTCCCAGCAGCGGACGTTTCGTGGCTTCTTCTTCCGTCACCATGCCCGTGAGGAAGACGATTGGGATGTCCTTTAAGTCAGGATCGGCTCGAATCTGTGCAGCGATGTCGCCTCCGTCCAGATTCGGCATGTTCACATCGAGGAGAATCAAATCCGGCCGATAGGTTCGAGCAGCCCCGACGGCGCGGGAAGAATCGTTTTCCTCGCAGAAGTCATAGTCGGTCAGGGTGCGGCTCGTCACCCGCGTGAAGTCTTTGTGATCGTCCACAATCAGGATTTTTGGTTTACTTGTTCTCATTCACGGGGGTAACGACGGTCCTCTCGCCGCACTTCCAATGTGGGGTCTAATCGTTGATACTGACGCAGCCTCGTTGGAAATCGAGATGGTTTTCTGTTTTTCGGTAAAATCCCCGTGCTTGCCGGGGTGACTCAAATGAGCCTCCGAATTCCGGGCCTTGGAGATCGGCTCGCCTCGCGAAATATCAGTAATCCCCCCATGACAACAGGAAACGAAGTGACCCAGCTACCTCGCGCCGCCGGGCGCAGCCTCCAGGCTTGCTCGCTCGCGGCCTTCATCAGCTGTCTGCTGATGCTGACCTGGACGCTCGTTCCTCTCTTCACGGGAGGTGGGTCATTCGACCTAACGACGGTCAATCAGCGCGTGCTCATGCCGCTGGGGCTAGTCCTCCTCCAGGTCGCGGGTGTGGTGCTGACCGCCTCCATTGTGGCCGCGATGTTCGCTCAGGCCAGCTGGAGGAGCGAGCGCATGGCGGTCGGGCCCTTATTTGCCGGCGTTCTCCTCTTTGGAGCGGAGGCGATGCTGCTGTGGCGAATCTGGATCGCTGCAGGTGGCACCGACCGAGCTGATCCGGTGCTGTGGGTCCTTGCCGGAATCGCGGTCTCGTTCCTGACTACCTGGCTGCTGCTCGGCCCTT
The DNA here is from genome assembly GCA_013694945.1 of Chthoniobacterales bacterium. GTDB lineage: Bacteria > Verrucomicrobiota > Verrucomicrobiia > Chthoniobacterales > UBA10450 > JACCTI01. The sequence continues at coordinate 2,647 of JACDBM010000227.1, read as the reverse complement.
TGCTCTGCCTGCCGCGCGCCGTGAGCGACACGGCGCGCATCGATGGCCTTGGCTTCGCCGGTCTGTATTGGCATGTCCTGCTGCCGGGAATGAAACGGCAAATGCTGGTCGCTTCGCTTTTCCCGTTCGTTGCAGGCCTGAGCTACGTCGTGGCCAGCTTTACGCCAAGACTCTGACGAGCACCCCTCCTTTCCTACGTTTTGCCCATCAATTACCACTCACTTATCGTCGATCACTTCTCAATCGACCCGAGATCTCTGCATTCCCGTCTTCTACTGGCTACTTAGACTTCCTACTTTCTAGTCCTACTCGTTCACCGGCTCGATCTGCCGATCAATGACCTCACCGGTCAAGCGATCGATCGCGACGTGCACCCAGTAGTATTGCTCGCCTTCAACGATAAACTTGGACAGGTCAGTTTCTCCGGGAGCGTAGCGACCTGATTGGGCTACGACATCGATCAGTAGATTCCAAACGCGAGTTTGGGAAACAGAAGAGAGCGCGCGCGGAACGGCTTCTCGTTGCGCCTTAACGAGCTGATCGGTCTGATTAGCTGTCGCACCAGTATAGACCGGAAGAACTTGATTGGGCAGACCTGCGCGCGAAACCAGTTCGGAGCGGTTAAGTGCTGGAGTAGTTGAAGTCGCGCTGACAACAAGCGGCGCCATGGTTTGAGCACTGTCAGGAGCTGGCGGAGTGGTCCCCGTGGTTTTCGAGTAATAATTGGTCGGGGTCGTTTCGTCCCAGATCGTCCCGGCTAAAACCGACTGAAGAACGGGACTCTGTCGGGTGTTGAGATTGATCAATCCAGCAACTGTCGCGGGCACGGCCATCCCGACAACCGTGGCTCCATTTAGCAACGGAGTGCCATCATTAATTGTAAAGATATCGAGAAGACCTGCATCGGCGCTCTTGTCGCTAAAGAAATCGAGACTTTTCCAAGGCAGATCGCGGAAGACGTAGCCGAGTTCCGCGACATTGCGGAAAGGGCGATTCAACATGATCGGCCAGTAAGGTCGCAAGGGGGTGCCGGAGACCGTGTATGACGACCATGGAGTAGAAGAACCAGTGGACGTTCTGGTGGGATCGGGGTAGACCGCATCTCCCGGGCGAACGATTCCGTCGTTGTCTGCGTAGTTCGTTGTAGCTGTGTTTCGGATGCTGTTCGCCTGCCCATCATTTATGGAGAGAGTTGCTGGGTAGTAATCTGCGCTTGCGAAACGGTTGGGGACGTGCTGCACGGCCGTGCCGACGGCTCCTCCAAAACCATTGGGCACTGTCGAACTCGCACTTGGCCAACCGGATAGCATTATGCGCGAGCTAGTGGTCGGGTTCGTGTCCATTTCGAAGATTCCGAAGCGAGTGGAGCGTGGATCGGCTTTCATGTAGACTCCCGGTGGAGATTGAGTTAGCTGAGCACTCTCAAACGGTCGAGGGCTACCACTCGAAACAAGGGAGTCGCGGACTGCTAAAGGGGCATTCGTGATCCAACTCGCGGGATCATCAATGCCGACGAAGCGATTGTAAGGCACCCACGTGCCGCCACCGGCATCTACTTCGAGAACGACGTTGAACGGATTCGGCGTCGCGCTTGTAGCTCCCATTTGAAGCATTAAGCGCGGGGCATTTGGCGATCCGGCGCTCATCTGGAAATCTGGCAAGCGGAATCCAACGAAAGCCGGAGGAGGAAATATAGTCAGCGCCAACGTTCCGCTTCCGGTGTTATTATTAGGCCTATTATTTGTCGCAGTAATCGTGACATTGTAGGTCCCAGCTGCAGTGGGTGTGCCGGAGATTAGACCGCTGCTAGTATTCACAGCTAAACCGGAGGGCAACCCGGTTGCGTTATAACTGATGATAGTAAAATTCGAGGTTGCGACGATCTGATACGAGAACGCTACCCCCACGGTTCCAGTGGCGGTGCCGCTAGTAACATCAGGTGTGTTCCCAGCAGCAAGCGCGGTAGCTGCGGTCGCGAGCATTAGAAGAAACGGCAAAAGCTTCTTCATTGAATCAAGGAGCTGCAAATCGTAGCGAGTCGCTATCATGGAACCACGGGCGCGGCTAGCTGTGAAAACGTTCCCGGCGTTCCTGGCGACGTTACAGTGGCGGTCACGTTACCGGTACTTAGTGGAGCTGGATTCGTGAACCGAGTTGGATTCACTGTGATCGACTGGCCGGTGGCATTGATGAACGCAGTGCTGCTGGTATTCCAGGCTTCACCATTCCCACCTGTGAACATCCCGATTCCGCCATCGAGCCGCAACCGAACTGAAGGCGTAGAGGCGGCTGCGTTTTGATGGGGATTCCATAGTTGGAAGAGCAGATACGTCGCCCACTTGGTTGCATCATTTGGGCTCGTCCCAGCGATCGGATAGAGTTGCGTGATATAGGGTAAACTTTCCACGCCAGAAGCTGCCCACGCTGTTCCAGCGGGATTGAAGACGATGCGCGTAGGAATGGAATCTGGATCTGCCTGGTCAATCATTGCCGCTCCGATGGAAAGCAGGTGATGGGTCGTATTGCTCATGTGAATGTCAGGAAAAACATTTCCCCCCGTCACGCCGCCGCCTGTGTTCTGCCCCAGTGATCCGCTTAAAATTCCGGCTTGAAGCAACTCAAAGAAATCCGCCTCACGTCCAGCAGC
>JACDBM010000129.1 GCA_013694945.1 Chthoniobacterales bacterium | reverse complement strand
CGCCCTGCGAGTTCTTACCGAAGGACTCATTTTGCTGTCCGGGCGAGCGAACCCGGTTTACCAACCGATCGTCGCTGAATACCAGGAGATCACCGCACTTCTAGGCCGCAGCAGGACGAAAAAGATTCCTCAGCGCCTCGCAGAACTCCGCGCCACACGCGAGCACATCACCCGGCGGATGAGCGCAATTGGAGACTACATGAATTGGTTCGAAGCTACCCAATCCCGCACCACGAGCGGAATGTTTCGGGCATATCTTGATGCGGCCGAGCTGGCAGGAAAGCAGGAGCGACATCGGCGTGATGCGATTTCCATCTATCTGGAAGTGTTGGAGGCGCAGCTCCAGAACTGAACGTCTGCGCAGAGGAATTTTGCATCTCCTGTTTTCGAAGTTCTCATTTCCGTCCGCGCACGGGAAGAGTTCGGCAGCGGTCGAACAAATAGCGCTTTCTCTGGCAGGGCAGCAGTTGCTCGTCTGAACGTTGCTGCGTATCATAGGCCGCGCTCGGAAATGAGTGCACACACTCATGCAGAAAATTGGATTCGCCGAAGCTCTTGATTCGATCGTTGCAACCGATCCGCGCTACAGCCGTGAGGCTTACGTTTTCCTGCGGGACGCGCTCGACTACACGACCAAGCAGCAGAAGAAGGTCAAGGGCGGGCCCGTGCGTCACGTGGCGGGCCCGGAGCTGCTCGAAGGTATCCGGCAATACGCCTTGAAGGAGTTCGGGCCGATGGTCGTGACGGTCCTTTCGTATTGGGGAGTCCGCTGTTGCGAAGACATCGGCCACATGGTTTTCAATCTAATTGGCGCCGGCATTTTCGGAAAAACTGAGGAAGATTCGATCGAGGACTTCAGAAGCGTTTACGATTTCCACGAAGCCTTTGTGAAGCCATTCGAGCCGCAGAAGCCGGTCGTGCCGCAGTTGCCACCAGCGCTGCCTGCGCCGAAAGCTTCTTAACTGCAAACAGCGCCAGGCGGGCGCGGCCTTTCATGCTTTCCACCGCTCACCTCAAAGCCGTTCCGCCGGCGAACTCTGCCGCAATCAGCTTCCCACCGTGCTCCGCGCAAAAGTGGGTCCTGTCGAATGGCCTCACGGTGATTGTGCAGGAAGATCACAGCGCTCCGGTCGCCAGTGTGCAGGCATGGTGCGCCACCGGCAGCATCGATGAGGATGAGCACCTTGGCGCAGGGCTTTCGCACATCCTCGAGCACATGCTCTTCAAGGGAACGAAGACGCGTCCGGCGAATGCGATCGCTCAGGCGGTGCAGGATGTCGGCGGATACATTAACGCCTATACCTCTTTCGATCGAACCGTGTATTGGATCGATGTTCCCAAAGCAGGTGTGCACGCAGCGATCGATGTCCTTTCGGATGCGATGATGAACTCTACGCTGCCGCCCGAGGAGTACGCGAAGGAACAGGAAGTAATTCGGCGCGAATTCGCGATGGGCTTCGATGATCCCGACCGCGTGTCGGGGCAACTCCTCTTCGCTACGGCTTATCGGCGGCATCCCTACCGCTTCCCAGTCCTTGGACTGATGGATGTGTTCAATCAGCTCACGCACGAGCAGGTGATACACTATTACAGGAAGCGCTACGTACCGAACAACTTCACATTCGTCGTCGTTGGGGATGTGAAGGCCGAAGAGGTGCACCAGCAGCTCGAGACGTTCTTCAAAGACTATCCCGCGAAGTCGCTCAAGCCCCTCTATATCGCTAAAGAACCCAAACAGCTTGGGATGCGGGAAGTGGATCAGGAGTTTGCGACGGAGCTGACGCGCTTGTCACTGGCCTGGCACATTCCCGAGATTACGCACCCCGATGTATCCGCCCTTGATCTCCTTTCGACAATCCTTGGCGACGGCCGCAGCTCACGTCTTTATCGGCGGGTGCGCGACGAAGCGGGACTCGCGTTCGGTGTTTCGGCATTCTCCTACACGCCGGGTGAGCCGGGCCTGCTCGGAGTCGAGGCGACGACAGATCCTGAGCAGCGTCAGAAAACGCAGCAGCTGATTCTGCAAATCGTCGACGAGATAAAGCAAAACGGCGCCAGCACGGACGAACTCGCGAAAGCGAAGAAGATTTCACTGAGTCATCACCTGGCCGCGCTGACGACGATGCGTGGGCAAGCTTCCGATCTTGGATCGAATTGGTTCCTGACGCGAAATCTGAACTTCACGCGCGACTACCTCGACGCAGTGCAAGTTGTCACCGGGGACGACCTTCGTCGGGTTGCGACGCACTATCTCACGTCCGAAAACCTCACGGTCATCTCGCTCAATCCGAAGGGGGTGCGATCGAGGAAGGCCACGACGAAGAGAGGAGTCGCGGCCGGGGAGATTCGGAAAATCGAGCTCTCGAACGGACTACGTCTCCTCGTGCGCGAAGATCCGCGGCTGCCGCTCGTCGCAATCAGCGCGGTGTTTCGCGGCGGCCTCCTCGCTGAGACACGGCACACGAACGGCATCACGCGATTGATGGCCAAGACGCTGCTCAAGGGCACGACGACGCGCAGTGCCGAGCAGATCGCGGATTTGATCGAGGGCGTCGGCGGGCATCTTGGCAGTGATTCGGGCAACAACAGCTTCAGCCTGTCGATCGAGGTCACACAGCCGGATTTGCGGCTGGGGGGCGAGTTGCTGGCGGACGTTCTGCTGAACGCTTCCATGCCGGAGCAGGCCCTTGCGAGAGAGAAGGAAGTCCAGCTGGCGGCGATCAAAGACGAAGAGGAACAGCTCACGTGCGTGGCGAGGAATATTCTGCGCGAGGCACTCTTCCGGGAGCATCCGTATGCGTTGCGAGGGAAGGGTTCGGCCGATCCCGTCGAAAAGCTCACGCGGAGAGACCTGATCGCATTTCGCGATCGTTACCTCGTCGCGAAGAACGGTGTCATTTCAGTCTTTGGGAACGTAAAGACTGGCGAAGTGGAACAACTTTTCGAGCAAACGCTCGCCACAATGAAACCCGGCGCGCTGGCGTTAATGGACATAAAGCCGAGCAAACCACTTCCGAAAACCGCCGAGGTGGAAACAATCCGTGAGAAAGCGCAGGCCGTCGTCATGGCTGGTTTTCGCGGCGCGGAATTATTCAGCTTGGACCGCTACGCGCTGGAATTGATAGATGAAGCGAGCAGCGATCTTGGCTCTCGGTTCTTCATCCGGATTCGCGAGCAAATGGGACTGGCGTATTACGTCGGCTCAAGTCAACTTCAGGGACTGGTGCCGGGAATGTTCGCGTTTTATCTCGGCACGGATCCGCAGAAGCTGGGGCCGGTGAAGACCGCGCTGCTCGAGGAAATCGAGAAGCTTGCGACGGAGGGGCTCACGGGCGAAGAATTGCGGCGCGCCAAAAAGAAACTCATCGGACAACAGCAAATTTCAAACCAGAGCAACGATGCGCTCGGCTACATGACGGCGCTCGATGAGCTCTACGGTTTGGGGTTCAAGCACTACCAGGAACTCGAACGCGAGATCGAAGCGGTAACACTTGAGGATGTGAAACGCGTCGCGGCGAAGTATTTTCAGGCGCAGCCTTATGTGCTCGCGACCGTGCATCCCGCGGGCAACGAAGCTGAAAGGAGTTAGATTATGGCCGAGATCCAAACCAACACGCAGTCGGGCGAGCTTTCGCAGCGGTTCATCGAGTTTGTCATGATGCAGGCGCAGAACGCGGCGCTTTTTCTTGGCCAAATTCCTAACCCGCAGACGGGCGAAGGCGAGGTGAACCTGGAGCTGGCGCGAATGTTCATCGATCAGCTCTCGATGATTCAGGAGAAGACGCGCGGCAATTTGACGAATGAAGAAGGTGCGGTTTTGCGAAACACGCTTTCGAATTTGCAGATGGCGTTTGTAGAAGTGTCGCAGAGCGGAGCGAGCGGTTTGCGGCCGTCAGACCCGGTAGCGGAACAAAAGTCGAATCCTACGCCGCAGCCAGCCTCGGAATCGAAATCAGGGGCATCTTCGGAGTCCGAGTCCAACGTTGCTCGATCAGCATCGCAAGAAGCGGTGCCGCCCGCGGCTCCCGCGGATTCCGAGGGCGAGTCGCGCAAGAAATTCACCAAAAGCTACGGCGCGTAGAATATTCGCTGGCCGGGCGCGTTCCGACGTAATTGTCTTTGGGTCGGGGTGGACCGGGCGCGGGTCCGCCGATGTCCGCTCTCCGCGAAAGCATGTAAATTGCGGCCTCGGACCTCGCTCGCAACGTATCTGGTTACATGCCGGACACCGCTGGAGCGCTCGAGATTGAAAAGAAGAAAATTGCTGAGCTGGATCTTGTCAGCGACTCCGCCGAGGCCGCAGAGGAAGCAGGCCTGCGCTACGTTAGCGACGACAAACCGGGTTACACTCGAAAGGCGAAGGCGGGAGATTTCGAGTATTACGACACGACGGGAAAGCTGATCACCGACGAAGCGAAGCTGCTTCGAATCAAGCGGCTCGCGATTCCGCCCGCCTACACGGATGTGTGGATCTGCCCGACTGGCAATGGCCACCTGCAAGCCACCGGACGCGACGCGCGCGGACGCAAGCAATATCGCTACCATGAAAAGTGGCGCGAAGCTCGCGATGAAACCAAATACGATCGCATGCTGATTTTCGGTGCGGCTTTGTCGAAAATCCGTCGGCGTGTGGAAGAAGATCTCGGGTTAACAGGACTGCCGAAAAACAAAGTTCTCGCGACGATCATCTCGATTATGGAGCGCACCTTTATTCGAGTTGGGAATGAGGAATACGCGAAGTCGAACAAGTCGTACGGCCTAACGACGATGCGGAACAAGCATGTGAAAGTGACCGGCTCGACGTTGCGTTTCAATTTCCGAGGCAAAAGTGGCGTCACGCACGAGGTCGACGTGGCTGACCGACGGCTGGCGCGAATCGTGAAAAGGCTTCAGGACCTGCCCGGTCAGGAAGTTTTCGGCTACGTCGACGAGGAGGGCACTGTGCGCAACATCACGTCACAGGACGTGAATGATTACTTGCGGGAGATCACGGGCGAAGATTTCACCGCCAAAGATTTCCGGACCTGGGCGGGCACGGTCCTTGTAGCGGTCGCGCTAAACACGGTGGAAAAGGCGGAGACGAAGAAGGAAGCCAAGCAGCAGATCAAAACGGCCGTGACTGCAGTTGCCAAGATTCTTGGTAACACGCCGGCGATTTGCCGGAAGTGCTACGTGCATCCAGCCGTCCTGGAGACTTACCTCACCGGCAACATGATTGACGGTCTGAAGCGCAAGACTGATGAAGCGCTGGCCGAGAACAGCCCGGATTTGCGTTCAGTGGAGGCTGCCGTGATGAAGTTCCTCCAGGAGCGGCTGGCCACGGCGAAAGCGGCCGCGTAGGCTTTAAGGATTAACCACCTGTCGCCGCCGCGACGGAGTTGGCGAAGGAGCCGGACGCTGAGGCTTGGTGGATTTGCGTACTCTGATTGTATCGCCAGAAGCAGCACCTGGAGCGGCTGGAGTTGAGTCTTCCGGATATTTCTTCGTGCTCGGCCAGATCAACCGCCAGGGTTGTGTCTTCACCGTCTGCGTCAGTTCCTTCACGTTCTGCCCAGTCGCCTTCAAATCGGGTCCCAGATTGTTCATGGTGGACTTCAGCTTTTCGGACGAGTCGCGGAAGTTTTCGAGCGTGACTTGAATGTTGTTGTTGCTGGTGAGGTCGGTGCTGATCTTGTCCAGATTGGTGCTGATTGACTCGACGTTCTTGAGCGCTAGCTGAAGCGGGCTGTCGGAAGCGGTCATGTTGGTCAGGTTCTCGGCAAACGTGCGCATCTGCGCGAGTGCCATGTTCAACTGTGATTGCTCGTCCGTAATCTTCGCCAGATTCTGGGTCGTGGCCTGAAGTTCCTTCAGAGTCTTGGTCGCCTCGGCGGCAACCGGTTGGACGACATCGAGCATTTTCGCGATCGACTCACCGAAATCCGGGACACGCTCGCCAGCAAACGTCTGACCATCTTCGGCACGCCCAGAGGCTTCGTTGCCGGCGGTAAAGTCGATCGCAGTTTCACCGAGCAACCCGAGCGTGATCAACCGCGCCTTCGCGTCTTTGTAGACGATCCCATCCTTGTCCACCCGCACGTCGATCCGCGCTTCGTACCTCGGCTTCGAAGTCGGTGGAGCTGGCGTCGGAACTGCGCTCGGCGGACGAATCGCATCCGCGGCGGCTTCCGCGCGCTGCGCCTCGTCCTGCGCGACAGGCGAGTGCAATCTCTCGACTTGCCCGATCTTTCGACCGGCGAGCAGCACCGGCGCACCGAGTTTGATCCCGGCCGCGTTATCGAGGTAAATCTTGTAGGTGACGAGCGGCTTGAAAAGCCCAGGGGCGCCGAGCAAAACCAGGATGCCGGTCAAGACTGCGACTGTGGCCAGCACGAGCAGGCCGGTCAAAATTTCATTACGTCGCAATTGCATCCTGGCTTCCTTCTAAGATCGGGCCCTCCGTGCTGCCGCTCAAAAACTGCCTCACCACCGAGTGCTTCGAATTTTTAAACTCCTCGGTCGAGCCCATCTCGATGATCTTGCCCTGGTAGAGCATCGCCATTTTCGTGCCAATCCGAAACGCGCTGTCCATCTCGTGCGTGACGATGACCGACGTAACCTTCGACTGTTCGGTCAAACTAATGATCAATTTATCGATCACTGAGCTGATCACCGGGTCCAAACCAGCGGAGGGCTCGTCGAAAAGAATCAACTCCGGGTCCATGACGAGAGCGCGCGCCAGGCTGACGCGCTTGCGCATACCACCACTTAACTCGGAAGGCATCTGGTTTTTCACGCCGTTCATGCCCACGAGCTCGAGCTTTTCATCCACGGTCTTGTCGATCTCGGCAGGCGTCTTCCTGGTCAGTTCTTCCAACGGCAGGGCAACGTTATCGCGCACGTTTCGTGAGCTCAGGAGCGCGGAATATTGATACACCATCCCGATCTGCGTCCGAATCTTCTGCAGCTTGCGGCGCGCTAGGCGCGAGACTTCGAATTGTTTGAAGAAAACGGAACCTTCCGTCGGCGGCAGAATGCCGAGGATGAGCCGCAAGATGGTGCTCTTGCCGCTGCCGCTTTGTCCCAGAATAACGAGGCGATCCTGCGGCTCGACCGCTAGCGAGACACCATTGAGCACCGTCTTCGTGTCGAAGCTTAACTGGATGTCGCGCAACTCGACGACTGGAGTAGTGGGCGCGCTCATGGAAAGAAAACCACGTAGACGACGTTGAAGACGGTGTCGAAGGCGATCACCGCGGTGATGGCCGTGACCACGCTGGAAGTCGTGGATGTTCCGACGCCGGCAGCGCCGCCCTTGACACTCAAACCGCGATAACACGCGATCGCGCCAATCAGAAGACCGAAGAGGAAGCTCTTAATGATCCCTGTGATGATGTCACGAATGAGGAGGCTGCCGAGAACCAGATCGGTGAAGTAGACGAAAGCGATGTTGAAATAAGCGCTTGAAATCAGGCCCGTCGCAACGATCGCGGCCACGCTGGAGATCACCGCTAAACACGGCATGAGTGAAAACAGCGCGAGCAGCCGCGGCGCAACCAGGAACCGTAGCGGGCTGATGCCCATCGCTTCAATCGCTTCCACTTCTTCGGAGACCTCCATCGTGCCGAGCTCCGCCGTAAACGCGGCCCCAATCCGCGCCGCCAGCATGATTCCGGTAAGCAGAGGCCCGAGCTCGCGTGTGAACGCAATTGCGACTAGTCCCGGAACAAGGCGTTCTGTCCCGAAACGCTCGAGCTGATACCCGGTCAGCAGCGCCATCGTCAGTCCGAGAAAGAACGATACCATCGCAACCAGCGGAACGGAGCCAACGCCGGCACGTTCCGTGTGACGAAAAAAGCTCGAAGCACGGAAGGGCGCGCGTCCACGGCGCACATTGTCCATCGTCTCCGCGGTGGTGTTGACGAGGAACCAAAACATACTGCCGATCTCGCGCAGGAATCCGCGCCCGAGTTGTCCGACGCCCTGCACCACGACGACGGGATTTGTCTCGATGGTATTATCCGACTCTCCCTTGTTGACGATGGGGCTGGCCATGTTCAGGGAGGAAGTTGCCTTAGATGGCAGCGAGGGGAAGAGGAATCGCGCGGCATCCCGGCCAGGAGATCTTCGCCGGCTGACGCACCTCCGTTGAGCAACCGGACCCGATCCAAAGGGTTCCACCCTCAACTTAATGACACCTCCGCAGCCCACCTCGCGCCGGTTTCTTTCCGACAAGACGAGCCGCCTCTGCCCGGCTGCCTTTTTCCCTGAATCGCGCCGTTGCTTGCATTGTGATTGTAAATACCTCGCAATCCGCTAGCTCTCACGCTTTCTCGTCGCCGCTCATGCTTCCCGGCTTCTCACTTGTTGTGCCTGCCTTTAACGAGGCCGATCGGATCGGGCAGACGCTTAGAGAGGCGCAGAGCTATCTCGCGGCCAATAGTCCCGGGAGTGAGATCATCGTGACCGACGACGGTTCGACTGACGCCACTGCCGAAGTGGTCCGCGACGTCTTTTCTCGCGCCGGTTCCATCGCGACGAGGCTAATTCAGCAGTGCCCAAACCGTGGCAAGGGCGCAGCCGTGCGCGCGGGCTTGCTGGAGGCCTCGCGCCCGATCGCTTTGTTCTCCGATGCAGATTTCTCCACGCCGATCGAGGAAGCATCGAAACTGCTCCAGCCGATTATCGACGGCGAAGTGGATGTAGCCTTTGGCTCGCGCGCGCTAAACCGCCGGCTGATTGGCCACCGTCAGCCGTGGCGCCGCGAACAAGGTGGTCGTGTCTTCAATCTCATTGTGCGGGTTGCGACGGGACTGCCGTTTTGGGATACGCAATGTGGCTTCAAGGCGTTCCGCCTGGACGTGTTTCGGCCCGTTCTTGCGGCAGCGCAGAGCGATGGATTCGGTTTCGATGTGGAGTTGCTTTATCTCGCGCAAAAAGCTGGATTGCGGTTATTGGAAGTCCCGGTGCGCTGGAATCATTTCGAAGGGAGCAAGGTGGACTTCCTGCGCGACAGCTCCCGCATGCTGCAAGAAGTCATCGCGTTGCGCGCTCGCTGACTGGTAGCGGCCTTTTCGCCGTGGGCCGATGCGGTGAAAGCGCCTACTCCCGCTTCACCTGATTCACGATTTCTGCTCGTCGATCAGAGCCGCGAATTGCGAAAAAAAATAGCCGGCATCGTGCGGACCGGGTGCTGCTTCCGGATGATATTGCACGCTGAAGACCGGGAGCTCCCGATGTCGCATTCCTTCCACGGTGCCGTCGTTCAAATTCACGTGCGTCACTTCCACATCCGCCGGCAACGAGTCCGCGTCGACGGCGAAGCCATGGTTCTGCGAAGTGATGGACACTTTGCCGGTCCTCAGGTCCTGCACCGGCTGGTTTCCGCCCCGATGGCCGAATTTCAGCTTGAACGTACGGCCGCCGAAAGCGTAGGCGAGCACTTGATGGCCGAGGCAAATGCCGAAAATCGGAGTTTTGCCCACTAACCCGCGAAGCGCCTCGTGCGCGTAGTTCAACGCACTCGGATCTCCGGGGCCGTTTGAGAGGAATACCGCATCGGCGTTCCGCTCGAGCACCTCCCCAGCCGTCGTGTCAGCCGGCACTACCGTCACGCCGAAACCAGTCTGGCGCAGTCGCCGCAGGATGTTTTGCTTGATGCCGTAATCGTATGCGACCACCCGGTGCCGTATAGGAGGCAGCGCCTGGGGCCGAACTTCCCCGGCACTGCCGCGCGCCACTGACCAAAGCGCACTGGTGCGATTTTCCGGGTCCCAGTCATAAGGTGCCGGCGCAGTGACCTCTTTTACATAATCCATCCCGACGACGCCCTGCCCGCGCAGCGCTTCACCGACCGCTTCCTTTTCGGAGTGCAGTTCAGTCGTCAGGCAGGCCTTCATCGCGCCGCGTTCGCGCAGATGCCGGGTGAGCGCGCGCGTATCTATGCCTTGGACGCCGGGAATATTCCAGCGTTTTAGGTAATCATCCAGGGAGAGTTCCGAGCGCCAATTGCTCGGAAATTCGCTCAGTTCCTCGATGACAAAACCGCGCACGTGCGGCTCCCGGCTTTCCTGATCCAGCGCGTTTGTCCCGTAATTTCCGATGTGCGGATAGGTCATCGCGACGATCTGTCCGCGATAGGAGGGATCGGTCAACACCTCCTGGTAGCCGCTCATGGAGGTGTTGAAGCAGATTTCGCCGACACGGGTGCCGGTCGCGCCAAATGATTCCCCCTCAAAAATTCTGCCGTCTTCGAGAGCGAGGAGCGCCTTCATTGTCGGAGCCGAATATTGAGCAGCGAACATGCAACGTCCACCGCTGCTCTTCTCGCACCTGCATTCTCGTTCCACGTCGGTCTCGCCGAATGTAAGTGAAAGTGCATGTGCAGGTGAAAGAAAAACGCCCGAATCATTGCTGATCCGGGCGTGAAGATTTTTACCCCGCCGGTGCCGTTTAGGAGGATATCCCGTTCCCTTTCGGTAACGGGCGGGTGACCATCGCAGGAGCGTCTGACTTCCAATTAAGGCGTGTCATCTTCTCCAATCTGCGACCAAGCCCCCTTAGCTAACTCAATATCGGTCCGGGAATCACACCTGTAATCTCGAACATCGCAGGGTAAAATGATTGAACCCCGAAGAGCATTCGGGATTGTGAGAGCTTTTGCGTGAGAGTTGAGCGAAAAACGCTGGTTTCCATCCCAACCCTCAAGCAAAAACTCTCGACTCTCTCAAAGAACTATTCCCGTAGTTCCGCTCCCAACTCGCTCCTTAATCGTTCGCGAATTCGCGAGTGAACCACGGTCACTTCGTCGTTCGTGAGTGTCCGATTTTTATCCCGGTATGTCAACGTGTATGCCATCGATTTTCGGCACGCGCCGAGAGTTTTTTCGGCTTCTGGTCCAACGAAGAGATCAAAAAATTTGACTCGTTCGAGTATTGGCTCGTCGATGAATGTCGAAATGATTTTCTCGTGAGTCAGATGGTCCGGGACGACCATGGCGATGTCTCGTGTGACGGTGGGAAACTTGTCCAACTCGCGGAATTTCACTGTTCCGCGGTTGCTCGCCAACTCACCTGCCAACTGCAATTCTAAAATAAATACAGGAGTTTTTGCGCCGAGCGTCTCGGCTTTTGCAGTTGTGAGTTGGCCGCCGAAGCCGACAACGTTTACGCCATCGAAGATTTCCGCTGCCAGTGCGAGTCCCGGCTTTTTTTTCGTTCGCCTGAAGGAAAGAGCTCCTGTTTCCACCGCTTCGACCGCGCCCTTTAAATCGAAGAAGTCGAGAGGCCGTTTCGCGTCCCCACGCCAATGCACTTCGCCTTGAGTTTCGCCACAGCAGAGTAACGCAAGATGGCGCTCTTCGTTCGCATCCGGTGCCGAGAAAGTGCGCCCGAGCTCAAACAACCGAACGCTTTGCGCGCCGGCGCGAATGTTGCGTTCCAGCACGGCCAGTAAACCGGGCAGCAAACTGGGCCGAAGCGCGACGTGATCCTCGCTCAGCGGGTTGCGCAACTCGACTGCTCCTTGCGCGAAAGGTGCACTCTGCCGCGGGATCAAGGCAGACGTGCGCGCCTCCGAGAACCCACGCGCGCAGAGCCGTTGCCGCAGCCGTGAATCGAAATCGAAGGTGCGGTCCGCGGTACTGATCGGCGTGAAGACGC
>JACDBM010000217.1 GCA_013694945.1 Chthoniobacterales bacterium | reverse complement strand
GCCACCCTCCAGCACTCCTTTGATCGCGTTCACTCCTTTGGCCGCGAGTTCGTCCACCTGCTTGCGCGCCTCTTCGGCGCTGGATGGAGTTCGGACAAAGCCCGCGGTGAACGCCGCGCGCATCGATTCCGGCATGAACTTCGCGTACTCCGTGCCGTGACCCCCCTCCGCAGTGAAGAGCGGACCGCAGAGGAATAACTCCGCGCCGAGCTTCTCGCCGCTGCCGAACTCACGGCGCAGCTTCAGCATGCTTTCGAGCGAATCGCCGGCGCTTCGAACTGCGGTCACGCCGCTATACAAGTACGCGGCCAGCTCGCGTTCCGCTGCCTTCGGATCGAACGCTTTACTCATGTCATCGTAAAAACCGCCGCTCGCGCCAAGATGAACGTGGACGTCAATCAAGCCCGGCAGGACGGTCTTGCCGGCGCCTTCGATTGTCTCGGCGTTCAATGACTTCGCCTCAGGCGCGCCGCCTTCAAAAATCCTCTCGATCTTTCCCCGGCGGATCAGGACCGAGCCCGCCTCGAGCACACGGCCGTCGCCGACGAAAATACGGGCGTTCTGGATCAGCCAGGAGCGCCCACGTTTGGTTTCGCGCGCTAGGATCTTTGCTTTCACCAGATCCTCCCGGCTCCAGGCCTGATAAGTGCCTAACAAGACAAACGGAAGCAGCGCCACCAGCACCCAGAGTTTGGCGGAAGGCCGCAGTTTCTCCTCCTTTTCCCAGCGGAAGAGTTTCGTCGCGATGAAGGTGCCGACCGCGGTGGTAACGAGGAGCGCGACAACCGCGGGCCAGTTATTCCAAATGCTTTCGCCGCGCTGGAGGATGCCGGCCATTCCGGTCATGAGGTAGGTGGCGGGGATGAACTGCGTCACGCCTTGAAGCCACGTTGGGAAGAGAGTGATCGGAATGGTGATCCCGCTCAGGAAAAGCATGCCCATGTAGAGCGGCTGGATGAGAAGGTTGCTCTCCTGCGAGGAATTAACGACCGCGGCGACGATCAAACCGATGGCGCGAAAAGCCATCGCGCCGACCGCGACAAAAATAAAAAACGAAAGCAGGTTGTGCGGCAGCGTCATGCCGTAGAACTGATTCGCGAGCGCGATCGTGAGGATGACCGCAGGCAGAAAAAGGAGCACGCCGGTCGCGATCGAGGCAACGAGCAGCGGTGCCGGCGAAATAGGCGTCACCTTGTAGCGGCGAAGCACATTGGCTTCCCGGTCCATGACCGCGCGCATCCCTGCCCCGTAGAGGCCATTCCCCAGAATGCCGAGCGCCAGAACCATGGTCACCACCTGATTAATGGCGGCGCCTTGTTTCGCGTCGAAGAGCTGCGCGAAGACGAAGAAGAAAATCAGTGGGAAAAAGTAATTGAAGAACAAGACCGCCTTGTTCCGCAGTGCGAGCTTCAGGTCGATCCGCAAGAGAGCGAGATAGGCTTTCATGCTGCTGTTAGGCAAGCTACCGAGCAGTCGCTTCTAGCAAGGTGACAAAACGTTGGTAGTGGGACGCGCTCGACGGCGAGAGAGCGCCGTCGCTACAATGATCGCGGGCAGGCCCATGTCTGCTGTCACTCGAAATGACCACGACTCGTTAGTCCCGGAGCTTTTTGCCAGTCAACTCGATAAAAACGTCTTCGAGCGTGGGGCGTTTTAGATGCACGTCCTCCAGCTCGATTCCCTGGCTGTCGATCCATTTCACCATCTCGACCAGCGTCCGCGCGGGCCGTTTCGAGCTGATGTTAAGATGTCTCCGATCTTTACTTAACGTGCTGCGAAGGGCCTCCGGCCACACAGGCAAGTCTCCGTCCGGCGCGGGACGGCTCAAGGTCGCTTCAATGCCGGATTGACTCGCGCTCTTCTCCTGTAGTTCACGCGGCGGACCGATCGCGATGATCTCGCCGGCATCGATAATCGCGACGCGATCGCAAAGACGTTCCGCCTCTTCGATGTAGTGCGTCGTCATGATGATCGTGCGCTTCTCGGCCCGCAGCTCTTCGATCAAATCGCGAATTTCCAGCCGGACCTGGGGATCGAGTCCGGTCGTCGGTTCGTCGAGGAAGAGCATTTGCGGATCGTTGATCAGGGCGAGAGCGAGCGCGAGCCGCTGTTTCTGTCCACCGGAAAGGGTTACGTAAGCGACGTCTTTTTTGTCCCAAAGCTGGAGGCGTTTCAGCAGCGTTTCGCCGTCTGTGGTGCGGGTGTAGAAAGCGGCGAAGAGGTTTATCGCTTCCTGGACCGTGATCTTGTCCGGCAAATTCGTTGCTTGTAAGCAGACCCCAATGCGGTCTTTCAGCTTCTGTTTTTGCAGCTCCGGATCAAAGCCGAGGACCTTCACGTCGCCACCGCTTCGCGTCCGCAATCCTTCCAGGATCTCGACGGTAGTTGTCTTCCCGGCGCCATTCGGTCCGAGGAGTGCGAACACTTCTCCGAGATGAACTTCGAAATCAATTCCCTTCAGGGCTTCGAAGGTCTCGTATGACTTCTGCAAGCCGCGAACGTAAATAGCAAAGTCGCTTCTCATGGCGGCGAAGCACGATTGCTCGGCGAACATTGTCTGGCGACAGAAAAGCACGTGGCCGCGCAAACACGTGTTCGCTCCGCTATGTTGCGGCACGCGATCGACGCCTAACGAGTCGTGGCACGAGAGCGAGGAGAGTCAGCGCGGCAATTCCCGTGCAAACGTGGGCGAACAGCTCCCCATGGCGCACGTAAAAGGTCGGGCGCGGATCAGCCGGCACGGCGACTTCACCGGTCAGGACGCCTTCGGTAAACTGGGTGCCGGTCGCGTCCAGCAAGACCTGAGTGATGCGACCGAATTCGTTGATGAAACAGGTGACACCAGTGTTGGCGGCGCGAACCATGGGCAGGCGGTTCTCTACGCAACGGAAGACGGCGTTTGCGAGATGTTGCTGAGAACCGGCGGAACGGAGGAACCAGCCATCGTTCGTGACGTTGGTGAGCAGATTGGCGCCGCGAATGACGAACTGGCGGGTCAATTCACCAATCGTATCTTCAAAGCAAATCAGCGGCGCGAGACGCACATCCGGCCGGGAAGTCTGGAAGACGGTGAACTCCTTTCCGAAACCGAAATCTTCCGGTACCTGATCGCCGACAATTTGGGAAATGCCGGGGATAGTGTGGCGTCCCGGCACGTATTCTCCGAAGGGCACGAGGTGGAGTTTGCGATAGAGCTGCACCTGCTGATCGGGGCCGGAGACAAGCAGCGCCGCGTTGTAAGCGTCTTTGCCGTCCTCGTCGATTACGCCAAGCACCAGATCCGTTTTGATATCGGAAGAGAACCTCATCACGAAGTCGTAGCTCTCCGTGCCGGGCAGGACCACGTGAGGCATCGAGCTCTCCGGCCAGAGCAACAGATCGGGGTGCGATTGCAACGCGAGCTGACTGAGCCGGGTAAACTTATCGAACGTGGCCTGCGCGAATTCCTCGCTGAATTTTTGCTCGCGGGGAATGTTCGACTGGACCGCCGCCACGCGGACAAGGGTGGAGGCCTGCGGCATTTGAACGGCGCGCAGTCCGTAGCCCATCACACCCACGAGTGTCGCCATCGTGAGCGTGAGGTCGAAGTGCGGCCGCACCCTTTTAATCTGCGTCTCGAGAATGAAGCGGCGGACAGTCGCCACAAGGATCACGTTGGTGAACGCGGTGAGAAACGAAAGACCAGGCACACCCGTGGTATCGACGATTTGAATCATCGCCCATTGGGCGTGCAGCGCGCTCCCGAGCGTGTTCCAGCCCCAGCCCGAGAAAAGAACGCTGCGCACGGTTTCGACTGCGACCCAGGCGCTGGCGAGCAGGAAAGCGAGGAACAGGTTGCGCCAGGAATTGAGCCATGGGGAGTTTTGGAGGGGGGACACTCCTGTTGCCAGGGGCGCGGCGACAAGAGTGTCGCCGCTTCGAGCGGCCAGAGCCCCGGCGCGCTTTTGCGCGAGACGTTGGGTCACCGCGTCCAGGCCGGTGAGTGGCTTCTCTTTCACCGCAAGTATTCCGCTCGGTCGAAGCCGCCCGGCCAGCCAGCTCCAGATAGCGATGTAGATCGCCATATAAAGGCCGACCAAAATCCAACCCGGCACGGTCACGGTCGTGAGCCACGAAAAGACACTCCAAAAGAACGCCAGTCCCGCGACGTAGCCGAGGAGCAGGTCGCGGCGCCAACGGCGCTTCGAGCTTTGGCCGGAAAACCAGACCGCCGCCAGCAGTGGCGTCAGCGCGACCCAGCAAAGCCACGCCTGGTCGAACGGCGCAAAACAGGCCCGGTAAAGCACTCCGCTGGAGATCGCTGCGAGCCACGGCCAACACCGGAGCGCTCTTTTCGCCCAGTCCACGAGTGACGATTAGCCGCGTCGTTCGCGCCGAGCGCGCTCTTCGTCGCGCTTTTTCGCGGGATTCATCGCGTCGCGCAGATCGCGCTCGTGCTCGGGCGAAATACGAAAAGACGCTCGTTCCGCCTCTTCGATCGACCGGACGCTGAGCCTGTCTGCCACGACGTACTCCATCGCGATCAAGTCGTTCAAGGTCTCGAGGAATTCTACTTTCTCCACGTCTTCAATTTGATCGAACAGGGACTTGCCATCAGTCGGAGTGCCACTCATGCCGATGCTTTTCAGGACCCTGATTTCGCTGCCGCTGAGCTTGATGTCCCGTCCCATTCCTTATGAACTCTGCGCAGGGAATCGCCCGCTGTCCAGAGGGGCTTGGTGCAAGCGCACCGCCGCATCCTGTTGGAGCCAATTCCAGAGTCGATCGAGGTGTTCACCCACGGAGACCTTGGCCTCCCGAAGCTCTTCGCCGGATAACCTCCCGCTCGTCGACCGCCTTTGAGCGAAGAGATAGTATTTAATCTTTGGCTCCGTGCCGGAGCCCCGCACAGCAATCCGGGTACGATCTTCCAGCTCGAAGATAAACATCTTTTCCTTCGGGATCAGATCGCCCTCGACGTCCCGGACGCTCTCCTTTTCGAAGTTCTTCACCGCTGCGACCTTTGATCCGAGCATCTCGAGCGGCGGCGCTTCCACATACGAATCGAGAAGCCGTTTGATCTTCGCCGCCCCTTCCGCACCCTCGAACGTCATGGCGCCATTTTTTTCCTCAAAGTAGCCAAACATCGCAAAGACATCATCGAGAAGCCCATCGAGCGTTAGCCCGCGAGATTTCGCGTAGGCGGCCACCTCGCAAAACATGATCGTGGCGCCGTTCCCATCCTTGTCTCGGACGAAGTCCGCGCCGCTATAGCCATAGCTCTCCTCGCCTCCAAAAATGTAGAAGGAGGAATGCTGCAATTGCAGCCGCCGCGTCTCATCTTCGGACAGCTCCTGGTACGCGCCGTTGCCCCCTGCCCTCAATACTTCGCTCAGCGCCTGCTCATATTTTCCGAGCTTCGCCCCGATGTATTTAAAGCCCGTCAGCGTCTCCACGCACCGCAGGCCGTAATGCTCTGCAATCGCTTTCTGTAGATCGGTCGTGACGAACGTTTTGATGATCACCCCGCGCGACGCGTTTTCTGTGTTCAGGACACCCTGCTCGAAAAGTGTCTTTGTCCGGTAATACGCCAGAAGCGAGCCGATCTGATTTCCCGTGAGCAGCTTCATCTCGCCGGCCGCGGTGCGGACTGCGACGCCCATGCGATCGGCATCAGGATCGGTCGCAGTCACAAGGTCGGCGTTCTCTTTCAGCGCTAGCTTCACTGCGAGTTGCAACGCCTCCGCGTTTTCAGGATTGGGCGATGTGACCGTCGGGAAACGGCCATCAAATTGGTCCTGCTCCGGGACAGTGATGAAGTTGAAACCGAGGCGCTCCAGCATCGGCTTAATGATCACGCCGCCCGTGCCGTGAATCGGCGTAAAGACAATCTTCAAATCTTTCGCGGAGCGAACCAGCTCGCGATCGAGCACGAGAGTCTCGAGCCGCTCCATATAAGCCTCGTCGATTTCGCGTCCGAGGGTGACGACTGTGCCCGGGGCTTCGCTCACCTCGTATGTTTCGGTCGTGATCGCATTGACTTGCGCGATGATCCCGCTCGCGTGCGGCTCGACTACCTGCGCGCCATCGTGGAAGTAAACCTTATAGCCGTTGTCATGCGGCGGATTATGGCTGGCCGTGATCACAATCCCCGCGTCGGCGCGCAGATGACGCACCGCGAACGAGAGTTCCGGAGTCGAGCGCGGACCGTCGAAAATGCAGACATCGCAGCCATTCTCTGCCGCCACGTTGGCGGTGAGAGCATTGAACTCCTTCGAAAAGAAACGTGGGTCGTGCGCAATGACGATCTTCGGTTTGCCCGAAATCCTCTCGGCCTTGAACCAGTCGTGCAGATAAGCGACCAGACCACGCGTCGCGCGGCCGATGTTGTAGAAGTTCATCGCATTCGTCCCGACGCATGGGAACTCCGGGGGCGCACCCTCGCCTGCTCCACCTCGCTCCGCTTCCGTGAGCACCTTGCCCACGGTGCGCCCGCGTAATCCGCCTGTGCCGAAGGCCAGCGTCTTGTAGAAGCGATCGTTCAGCTCCTCCCACGCTTCCGCTTTCGCCAGCTCCGCGACCACCTGCGGGTAAAGCTCTGAGGTCGCGCCCTCCAAAAGTGCGCCCATATTGGCCGCCGCGGATTCCAGCAATCGGCCATTTGCGACCGCATGCGCGATTATTTCGCTTCCTTTGAACATCGTTCGCAACCTTCCGGCAGGACTCGCCTTTGCAAGCCGCTTCCTCCGCAAAAACAGCGCGACGCGCAAACGCGCCCAGTCCAAGCTCTCCGCGTGCCGAACGAGCTTGAAGCCCCCGCGAGTGGGCCACCAGTTTGCACTGGCGACTCGGCCCGGACGCCGCATTTCGCCGGACCCACGATGGGAATACTGGCCGCGCTCAGCGTGGCGCACCTTCTGAACGACACCATGCAGTCGCTCATCCCGGCGATTTACCCCATCCTGAAAGATGCGCTTCACCTCGACTTCCGGCACATCGGATTGATCACGCTCGTGAATCAGCTCACCGCTTCGATTTTTCAACCGTTCGTGGGGCTTTACACCGACCGGCGTCCGCAGCCCTACTCACTCGCGATCGGGATGGGTTTCACTCTGGCCGGCTTGGTCTTGCTGTCGTTAGCCAGAAGTCTCGAGTTGATTCTCGTGGCGGTCGCGCTCGTTGGGATCGGATCTGCAGTTTTCCATCCCGAAGCCTCGCGTGTTGCTCATCTCAGCTCTGGCGGACGGCATGGCTTTGCGCAATCGCTCTTTCAAGTCGGAGGCAATGCCGGCAGCTCGCTCGGGCCGCTGCTCGCCGCCGCGATCGTCGTTACGCGTGGACAGGGCGCGATCATATGGTTTTCGCTCCTCGCCCTGCTTGGGATTGGCGTGCTCTTTGGCGTCGGCCGCTGGTATCGCACCAGTCTGTCCCGCGCCGGAGGGAGACAAGAGAAAGCCTCGGATGCGGCGGCGACCCATCACTCATCGCTCTCGCGGGGACGCTTAATGCTCTCGTTAGCCGTTCTGATCCTGCTTGTCTTTTCGAAATATTTCTATCTCGCCAGCATCGGGAGCTATTACACATTCTTTCTGATCGAGAAGTTTGGTCTCTCGGTGGCAAGTGCTCAGCTCCACCTCTTCCTGTTTCTCTTCTCCATCGCCGCCGGCACTTTCCTCGGTGGCCCAATCGGCGATCGCATCGGTCGCAAGGCAGTCATCTGGGTTTCCATTTTGGGCGTGGCGCCGTTCGCGCTGGCGCTTCCTTACGCGGACCTGTTCTGGCTCTCCGTCCTTGCGGTTGTGATTGGCGTCATCCTCTCGTCCGCCTT
>JACDBM010000186.1 GCA_013694945.1 Chthoniobacterales bacterium | reverse complement strand
CCGCCGGTGACGAGTCCACTAAGATGCGCCGCCATGCTGACTTGCGGCGTCCAGAAATCGAAGGCCGTTTGGATCAAAACAATGAGGCCAATACTGGCGAGGCGACGACGTGCCACCGGCAAATGTTTCTGCCGGCTGAGTAACCCGGCCCAGGCACCCACGATTCCCATCACTGCCCCCGACGCTCCGACCAGAAAATCAGCTTTGGTCACCCCGAATCTCCAGAGCGCGACCACGCCGATGCTGGAGCCGAGCCCTGCCAGGAGGTAGCAAAGCGCGAAGAGCCGTGGGCCGATCTCGGCTTCCAAAGGCGGACCAAGCACGTAAAGCGCATAGAGATTTACGAGGAGATGGACCGCGCCGTAGTGAAGAAAAAGCGCGCTGCCGAGCCGCCAGTATTCTCCCGCTGAGAGGACGGCAAACGGCTCCAGTGCGCCCAGCCGGTGCAGCGTCGCGTCATTCATGGAGCCACCAAGTGCGATCTCCACCAGGAACATGCAAAGGTTCAGCGCGATGATGACGAAGACAACGGGCGTGAGCTGACCGGTGCGGGGCGCGAGGAGCGAACTGTCAGGTCTTGTTGCCGTCCGCTCCAAGCGTGACACCGTCGCTTCCTCTACGCGGGAAAGCGGAAGTGGCGAGCTGACCATTGAGCGTCGCAGCCGTTGCTCACAGTTCATCCGAATCAGGGCGTCCGAGGACCTGTGGCGAAGACGCTCGAGGCGCGCGCGACCTGCGCCGTTTTCGCCCGCGGCTGCTTTGCTGGTCGCCATCCAGTACTCCCTCGCATCGCGCGGCAGACGACGCAGTCTGGTCTCAAAGAGCGAGACTAGGGCGGAAGTGCGACCGCAGAACGCGAGCACTGGCATGAGGCTCGCAGCAAACGTCTGCTGATGTGACGGTGAGGCGAGCAAGCGCGGCGCGTTTCGGGCGAATTGCAGCACCATCTGGTCGCGCGCCCCCGTCTCGCCGAGCGCTTGCAAGCAGAGCGGCAGAAGGTCCGGGTCCCCGCCCAACGCAACCTCCGGCAGATCGTGCCGCGACCAGACCGCCAATCCGTTCCAATCGCCGCGGATCCGGAAAAGCTGCGCGGCGGCCTGCCGCCCCGCACGATTGTTCGCACGCGCAACGTTCATGAGGATTTCTTCGGCAGCCTCGGTCTCGCCGAGTTGCGCTAACTCCAATCCCCTCATGAGCCGGCGCTCATCGCGCAACGTCGCGATCGGGTGCAGGAAACGCAGGCATCCAACGATCCGGCGGGCGGTGGCGAACCGTTGCTCGAACGCGAGCTCGGCGGCACGGCGTAATCCGAAAGTGGGGAGGAACAACAGGAGCAGCCATGCGCCGCCACCAAAGAAGCCCGCGTTTCGCGGGGTGATGGTAACGGCAAGGCCGGTGACGACAAGGACTGCGATCGCGGCGAGCCGCCAGCTGCGATTTGCCTCCGTGCGTCGGCAGGTCCGCGCCAGGAGGATGACTGGTGAAACGCACGCAATAAAAAGCAGGATATGGTTGAGATCGAGCACGGAAAAGCGCCGCAACATTGCACGTTTGCGAGCAGAGTGTCGGCAAACTCCCGATGCGGCTCGATGATCGTGCTTCACGCCGTCGAGCGCTTTTGCAAAGCTCCCGCATGCGAATCGCCGTCACCAATTATCTTGAAGTCATCTCTTCCTGGTGTTTCTGGGCGGCCCCCGCCTGGGCTCAGTTGCAGGAGCGTTACGCCGGTCGCGTTAAGTTCCAGTGGAAGATTGCCTTGATGAACGCCTCGGGGTTCCCAAAATCGCTCGAACAAACGGAGTGGTTCTACCGCCGCAGTGGAATGATGATGCGTTCGCCTTTCATGCTGAAACCGGGGTGGTTCCAGCCTGGCCTGCAGGAATGTCTCGCGCCCAACCTGATCGCGGAAGCAGGGCGGGATTTCGGCGTGACCGATGATCGCATCTGGCTGGCGCTCGCGACCGCCACAGTGCGCGAGGGCGTGCAAACGGGGGATTGGGAAACGGCGGCGGAGATCGGCGGACGAGCGGCAGGACTGGATGCCGCGAAACTGCTGGAGCGGGCGCGTTCTTCCGACGTGGAGGCGCGGGCGAGGAAGAGCACGGCCGAGTTTCACGCCATGCAGGTTACGCAACGGCCCACGTTCGTGATCGACAGCGAGATCGGCGACCGCGCCGTGTTCTCGGGTTTCGCGAAGCT
>JACDBM010000177.1 GCA_013694945.1 Chthoniobacterales bacterium | reverse complement strand
CGGGTGGCGAAATTGGTTGGCGCGCAAGCAGATGAAGTGGCGATCGCGAATTCGATGACGATCAATCTCCACCAACTGCTCTCGACCTTATACAAGCCGCAGGCGGAGCGGACGAAGGTGCTGATCGATGCGCACAGCTTTCCGACGGATCGCTACGCCTTGCGCAGTCATCTGCGGCTGCGCGGAGTCGATCCGGACAAAAACATTGTGATCGCGCCCGCGGGCGATTCGCGCTTCCTCGATGAGGCGGAGATTGAGAAGGCGCTCACGAATCCAGCGGTGCAGATGGCGCTTTTCCCATCAGTGGTCTACACGACCGGGCAGCTGCTCGATCTGGAACGACTCTGCCGCGCCGCGCGCAAGAACGGGGTGATCATCGGCATCGATATGTCGCATTCGGTTGGTCTGATCCCGCACACGCTCGATAATTGGGGCGCTGACTTCGCTGGTTGGGGGCATTACAAATGGCTAAACGCCGGGCCCGGGGCAGTCGCCGGCTTGTATTTAAACCGGCGACACTTCGACCCAAACGGCTTCGTCGATGCGGGCCTCGCCGGCTGGTGGAGTGTGCACAAGGAAAGTATGTTTGAGATGTCGGACGAATTCTTTCCCGGCCTCGGCGCGTCGGCGCTGCAAATCGGCACACCCGCCGTGCTGAGTATGGCGCCAATTGAGGGCGCGCTCCTGCCGATTGAAGAGGCGGGACTGGAGCGCATGCGGGCAAAGTCGCTGGCGATGACGGAATTTTTGATGGATGCGATCGAATCGGAGCTGGAGGAATTCGGATTCCGGATCGGAACGCCGCGCGATCCGGAACGGCGTGGCGGGCATGTCTCGGTGGTGCACGAAGACGCGCAGCCGATGTGTCTCGCCTTGCGTGCGCGCGGTGTGATTCCAGATTTCCGCAAGCCGGATGTAATTCGCCTGGCGCCGTCGCCGCTTTACAACAGCTTCGCCGATTGCTGGGAGGCGATTCAGAGTCTGAAGGAAATTACGGTAAGCCGAGCGTACGAGAACTTTGAGTCCTCAGCGACATTGGTGACCTGAGACGATGCGCCGGCAGAAGCTGCGCGAGTACGAAATGAAGATTTGGGATATCTCGCGGACGCTCTCGGCTGAGCTTGCGCCCTGGCCGGGCGACGTCGAGTTCAAGCTGAAGCTGAACGGGAAGATCCCGGAAGGTTCCAGCGTAAATCTCGGCATGATCAGCATGAGTCTGCATAACGGTTCGCACGCGGACGCGCGATTTCACTTCGAGCAGGATGGTTCGACGATGGAGCAGGCGAAGCTCGAAACCTATTTTGGTCCCGTCGTCGTCGCGGACTTTTCCTCGAACTATCGGGGCAACACGATGCCGCAGATCACAGTCGACGATCTGCGACGATCAGAGCGCGATTTGAAGGAGGCGCCACGGCTGTTGCTAAAGACGAACATCTGGTCCGACTCGCACGTTTTTCCGAAGCAGATTCCGACCATTGCGACCGATGTTCCTCGATGGTTGCAGGAGAGGGGAGTGAAGCTCCTCGGCGTCGATATCCCTTCGGTCGACGAGCTCGCGTCGAAAGACTTGCGGAACCATCACGCCATCGCCGCCGCCGGCATCAGCATCCTTGAATCGCTTGATCTCAGCTCGGTCGCAAACGGCCGCTATCAAATGGTCGCGCTGCCGTTGAAAATCGCCGGTGGCGATGGCTCGCCGGTGCGCGCGATCCTTTGGCGGGATTAGCCGAAGGAATGGAAGTCATCGTCCGCGCAGGGGGAACGGCTTCGTCTGACGATTCCAGTGAAGCTTTCGGCCTAACGAGTCTGTGAGAACAGAAGTGAGGTCATCGCGACCGCTCCTCGAGCGGAGCAGCACCTTTTGGTTCGCCGCGCTTCTGGTCGTGTTGCTCTTCAGCGTGACCAATCTTCCCTGGACGCTAGACGACTATGACCAAGCCAAGCAGGCATTCACCTCGTTTGAAATGATCCACGAGGGTCACTGGCTTTACCAACACACGCCGAACGAAAAGATTGCGACGAAGCCGCCGCTCGTGGGCTGGATTTCGGCTGCGGTGTACGCGATCAGTCGCTCGTGGGAAACGGCGTGGCGACTGCCTTCGCTCGCGGCCGCGGTTCTGCTCCTCGTCGTACTCACGCGGGCCGCGACGAGCGCTTATGGCGCCACTGCCGGTCTGGTCGCGATGAGCGCATTTGGTTTCAACCTGCTGTCGCCGCGCCTGGCGACTCTTGTCCGAACGGATATCCCGCTGGCCCTGGTCATCTTTCTGCTTGGTCTGCAAAGCTGGAATAA
>JACDBM010000149.1 GCA_013694945.1 Chthoniobacterales bacterium | reverse complement strand
ATACATGGCACTAGGGAGTAAGCGTGGCTGCGGCGCTTTGGTTAATTTACTTTATCGGTTTAGTTGGGTTAGTAGGTTCAGCGGTCTTTGGAGCGCCTCCTCTCCCGTGGCACGTGGATTCGTTCTCACCACGGCTTTCGTTTCCAGTCGCAGCGCGCTCGAGCATAGATGCCTCCATGCGGATGGCACACGCACTGCTTTGAAGTCCGAAACGAGCGGCTTGCGATGACCTTCCTGAAAAAGATTCTGCTGGTGGACTGCGAACCACGCGTAACGGCGGTGGTGCGAAAGGCGCTCGAGGCTACTGGCAAGTACATGATCAAGGAAGAACGGGACAGCAGGCACACGCTGAACGCGGCGCGTTGGTTCCAGCCCGATCTGATCCTGCTCGACGTCCCAATGAGTCACCCTGATGGAGAACGGGTCACCCGGCAGCTGCGGGCTGATCGATCCTTTCTGGACACGCCGCTCGTTTTCCTGAGCATGGACACTTCATCAGAAGGTGGAGTCGCTTCCGGGGGAATGGTGAGCGGCTATAGCTTCAGCGCCACGCCTGTTCCCATCCAGGAGCTGGTCCGTTACGTTGCCGAGCTACTGAATCCGGCGGCGGAACAGTCGAAGGCTTAACCGCGAGATCAGCGGCTGACCGGCCAGATCAGCCGATCGCCTGCCGATAAGCGGCCGCGTCTTTCAATTGCTGCACGTCCTCGGGCGAACTCAATTTCAAAACAAAAATCCAGCCCTCGCCGAAAGGATCGGTGTTCACCAGGGCTGGATTGCTGGAGAGCGCCTCGTTCACTTCCAAAACTTCGCCTTTCACCGGCGCATAGATGTCGCTTGCAGCTTTGACTGATTCGACAACGGCGATCTGTCCCCGCGCTTCAACCTGCGCCCCAACAGCCGGCAACTCGACGTAAACCACGTCCGTCAGCTCCGCCTGCGCATGATCTGTGATGCCAATTCGCGCGTTCTCGCCCTCCACGCGGACCCATTCGTGCGATTCGGTATAAAACAGATCGTTGGGAACATTCATGATTTCTTGTAGAGCGGTTTTTTCTCGATGACAGCAGGAAATTTCTGACCGCGAATCTCGATCTCCAAGTCGTTGCCGATCTTCGCATGCGCCGCCGGCACGTAGGCGAGGCCGATACCTTGATTCAGGCTGGGCGACAACGTTCCGCTGGTCACTTCACTGATCTGCTCGCCGTCGCGCCAGACGGAGTAATGCGGCCGGGGCGGCGGACCTTTCGCCTTCATTTTGAAAGGGACAAGCTTGCGCGCTGCGCCCTTTTCCTTGATCTCCGTCAGCACTTCGCGTCCGACAAAATCCGGCTTGTTCAGGTCCACGAAGAAGGCGAGGCCGGCCTCGATGGGGTTGTGCTCGGGCGTAAGATCATTGCCGTTCAGCGGATAGCACATTTCGAGGCGCAGCGTATCGCGCGCACCGAGGCCGCAGGGGCGAATGCCGAGCGACTGGCCCCGGGCGAGAATCTCATTCCAGACCGTCGCCGCGTCTGAAGCGGCAAAGAAGACCTCCACGCCATCTTCCCCGGTGTAGCCGGTGCGGGCGATCGTCAGATTGATGCCGAGGAAGTCGTAATCCCGAATCTGATTTCGAGCGGGCAGCTCGATCTCCCGCCGGAAAAGCGTCCGAAAAAGGTCCACCACCTTCGGCCCCTGGATCGCGAGGCCCGCGTACTCCGCGTTGCGATTCTGGAACTGGATTCCGCTTTCAAGATGTTTTCGCAACCACGCCAAATCTTCTTCGGTACGCGACGCGTTCACGACGAGGAGGAAATCTTCCGGCCCGGTGCGATAAACGATCAGATCATCGATAATCCCGCCGCGCTCGTTCAAGAGAAACGTGTATTGCCCGGTGCCGGGTTCCAGCTTGTCGATGTTGTTGGTTAACATCCGGTTCAGCCAGGCTGCCGTCGCAGGGCCGGAAGCGGTCAGCTGGCCCATGTGCGAGATGTCGAACATGCCGACGTTCTTGCGCACGGCCTGGTGCTCATCGCTAATGCTGGTGTATTGCACCGGCATGAGCCAGCCGCCGAAAGGGATGATTTTGGCGCCGCAACGCTGGTGCTCTTCGTAGAGCGGAGTGGTTTTCGAGGCGGCGTCGCTCACGTGCGGGAAGCTAGGCGGCGCGCGAAATGGCGTCAATCAAGCGGAGAAGCAGTGACGCCGCCGCGCAGTATCCTGGCAACGAACAGCCACTGCGTTGGACCGATACGATGAATAAGCAATGGACTGGCTGGATAAACTGGAGCGGCGCATCGGGTTCATCGCCGTTCCAAGTCTCATCCGAATCGTGGTGGCGTTCACCGCTCTGGTTTGTGTGCTCGCTTTTCTAAATCCGTATCTGCTCTCCATTCTCGATCTCGATCCCGAACGGATAAAACGCGGGCAGCTCTGGCGATTAATTACTTACCTCTTCGTCCCGAGGTCGCCGGTGCAGCCGGGCGCGATGCTCTCGCCGCTCTGGGCGGTGCTCGCCTTGTGGTTCCTCTGGTTCGTGGGCGACGGACTCGAACGCGCCTGGGGAGCATTCCGGCTCACGCTCTATTTTCTCGTGGGAATGATCGGCACCACGATCGCGGCGTTCTTCTTCGGCGCGCAGTTCTCGAATGCGATGCTCGCCTCCTCGCTCTTCTTTGCCTTCGCCTGGTTTTATCCCGAGGAGGTGATCTACGTTTTCTTCATCCTCCCGATGAAGATCAAGTGGCTGGCCTTGATCTCTGCCGCACTTCTCATTTTCGGCTTCGTCTCGGGCACAAACGCCTACCGCATGTCGCTGCTCGCGGCTTTCAGTAATTACTTCATCTTCTTCGGCCCGGAGATTCTCCATCAAGTGCGTCACCGCAAAGAGATCTCCGCGCGGCGGAAACGGTTCGAAGTGCAATCGCGGAATGAAGCCGAGCCGCTCCATCGTTGTACCACCTGCGGGGCCACCGAGCTGAGCAATCCGGAACTAGAGTTCCGCGTTTCGCGCGATGGCGAGGAGTATTGCATGGCGCATCTACCGAGCGCGGCTGCTGCTGCGAGGTGACAGTTGTAGCGACGGCGCGCTGTCGCCGTGGGGCGGATTTTTTGGACGGTCGGCGTCCGTCACAGGGCGTTGTTCTCCCTCCCTTCTCACGCATTCACGGCGACAGAGCGCCGTCGCTACAAGCCCAAAGCTTGTACGCAGCAACACGACAACGCGCCGTCCCGAAATTTGCCGCGGCGCTTCCTCTGGCTTGACCCGCTTTGACGGCAAACTGACACTTGCCAACCATGCAGGAAAACATCGGCGCGCTCATCCCCGAACAAGGCTGGCATTGCGTCCACGTGTTCTACCGAATCGAGTTTGGCCAATGGCAATTGCTCACGGACGAAGAGCAACGGGCCGGAAAAACGCGCCTTTCGTCGCTCGTGCAGGAGGTACGCGCGCTGGAGAACACGCAGTTGCTCACGCTGAGCGTCGTCACACCGAAAGCCGACCTGGCGTTCATGCTCATCACCCCGGATCTGCATGCGGCGAATCGGATCGAGAAACAACTCAGCCTCTCGTTAGGCGCGGACGTGCTCGTGCCGGTCTACAGCTATCTCTCACTGACGGAAGAGAGCGAATACCGCACGAACGCGGAGGATTATGCGTTGACGCTCGAGCGGGAACAGAAGCTGGCGCGCGGTTCGGCCGAGTTCGAGCAGGCGATGGAAGTCTTCGACGAGCGGATGAAGCACTACCGTCACGAGCGCGTTTACCCGACGCTGCCTGATTGGCCAGTGGTTTGCTTTTACAACATGAGCAAGCGCCGCGGAGAGGGGCGCAATTGGTATACGCTTCCCTTCGAAGCTCGCCGCAAGCTGATGCTCGGCCACGGCGCGGTCGGGCGGCAGTACGCCGGGAAAGTGAAGCAGCTCATCACCGGCTCGTCAGGCCTGGATGATGCGGAGTGGGGCGTGACGCTTTTCGCCCTCGATACCTTTCAGATCAAATCCATCGTCTATCAGATGCGTTTCGATCCGGTGAGCGCCGAATACGCGGATTTCGGAGAGTTTTACATCGCATTGCAACTGCCGCTCGACGAGTTGTTCCGGCGCCTGCAGCTGTAAGCTCCTCCTCCTAGTTGCGCTCGGAACTCGTAATCTGATCGGAGCAAGGAGCAGGATTGGGAGTAAGAT
>JACDBM010000142.1 GCA_013694945.1 Chthoniobacterales bacterium | reverse complement strand
CCTGCGACCTCCTGGTCCCAAACCAGGCGCTCTACCAAGCTAAGCTACACCCCGGACGACGCGGGAGTCTTTACCATGCGCGGTCGCGGCGCGCATGCGGAATCTTGGCAGCCCAACCGGCGAGCGGCGGAAAGAGCCAGCAACTCACTGGACCATTTGACTACGCTGGAAATAGACCTTGCCGCCACGTCCATCCGGGACGACTTTCCCTGCCTCGTTCGCACTCCGCTGGCGTTGATCAACGCCAACACCCCAAGTTCCCATGTTCAAAAACGATAAACTAAACCTATTCCTTTTCGTTTCTTTGATCGGCCTTCAAGTCCTCGGTCTGGCGGCGTTGTTGACCCGCTTTCAGTGGAGTTACCTCCCGGTCATGATTTTCATGTATCTGTGGGGCGGTATTAGCACGACTCTTTACCTACATCGCTATCTCACGCACCGCGGCTTCGAAATGCCCGGGTGGTTGAAGTTTTTTTTTGCCACCGGCTCTGCCGTCGCGCTTTCGGGTGATCCGGTGACATGGGTCGGCGATCACCGCTACCATCACCTCAAGTCGGACACCGACGAAGACATTCACAGTCCGCTCCATGGCTTTCCTTACGCGCATATGATGTGGCTCGTCCGCAAGCCGGCGGGATTCCGCGATCGTTCGCTCCGCTATGCCGCTGACGTGCGAAAGATCTGGTATTGCCGCCTTTGGGAGCGTCCTTACCTCTACATTATCCCGCATCTGATTGTCGCCGCACTGTTGTACGTGACGCTGGGCGGAGCAGGGCTTCTCTGGTGCCTCTACGTGCCGATGTTAGTCGTCTACAATTTCACCTGGGCGGTGAACTCCATCTGCCATATGCCGAGTCTCGGATATCGCTCATTCGAGACTACCGACCATAGCAAGAACAACTTCTGGGTGGGCCTCGGCGCGTTCGGCGAAGGCTATCACAACAATCACCATGCCAAGCCGCGTTGCGCCGCGCACGGCCTGAAATGGTGGGAATTCGATCTCACACGTTATGTCATCTGGACGCTCGAAAAGGTGGGCTTGGCCTGGAGCGTTCATTGGCCCAAACCCGAGACATTGAAGGAAGTGGATCCTGTCTCAGCTGATCAAGCGGGCGCGATGCTCCTGTTCGGCGCCCAGATCAAAGATCCTTCGCTGGACGCTTCCCGCTGCGAATCCAAAAGTCAGTAGCTTCGCCCACATTTCACTGGACGGGTTGCGTTACTCCCGGTTCGCGGCTCGGAAGATCAATAGGCCAGGTTCGGCCGGAGCCATTTCTCGATCATATCGAGTGACTTGCCTTTCCGTTCCGCGTAATTGCGAGCCTGGTCGCGCTCAATATTTCCCACCGCGAAATATTTCGACTCAGGATGCGCGAAGTATAGTCCGCTAACACTCGCACCCGGTTGCATGGCAAAAGATTCGGTCAGCGAAATGCCCGCGTTTTTTTCCGGCTGGAGCAGCTCGAAGAGCGTCTGTTTCTCCGTGTGATCGGGTGACGCGGGGTACCCGGCGGCGGGTCGAATGCCGCGGTATCGCTCCCGGATCATCTCTTCCGGAGTGAGCTTCTCCTCGCCTTCAAAACCCCAGGCAATTCGCACCTGTCGGTGCAGAAATTCGGCGAACGCTTCCGCG
This sequence comes from Chthoniobacterales bacterium, assembly GCA_013694945.1. Taxonomy (GTDB): domain Bacteria; phylum Verrucomicrobiota; class Verrucomicrobiia; order Chthoniobacterales; family UBA10450; genus JACCTI01. The sequence goes on along the minus strand of JACDBM010000142.1, from coordinate 2,588 downwards.
AGTCTGTCGGCCAGCGCCTTGACCAGAATAGCGTTGTAATCGTCGTATGCTTCCGAAAATTGCTTCGCGAGTTCATCCGCGCCGATGCCTGCCGTGACCGCGAAGCCACCCAGGTAATCCGCGCGTCCACTCTCTTTCGGCGCGACGAAGTCCCCGAGGCAATGATTCGCCTGGCCAGCGGGTTTCTGTATTTGCTGCCGGAGGAAGTAGAACGTCGCGAGGCGCTCCTGACGCGACTCATCGGTGTAAAGCTCGATATCGTCCCCGACGGAATTTGCCGGCCAAAATGCGTAGACGCCGCGCGCGGTGAGCAGCTCTTCGTTGACGATCCGTTCGAGCAGCTTCTGTGCATCGTCGAAAAGCTCCCGGGCCTGTTGACCCACCGTCGGATCATCGAAAATCGCCGGATAGCGCCCGCGCAACTCCCAAGTGTGAAAAAACGGAGACCAATCGATGTACGGCACCAGGGTGGCGAGAGTACCAGCCTGGGTCGCGCACGCATCCTCCGTGCTGGCTGTCGCATTCTGAGATAACGAACTTCCGTTGGCCCCCATTTTTGGGGCTCGAGTTTTTTTCGGCAGACTGCGCAAACCAGAACGCTGCAAGCGTGCGCTCCCCAATTCAGTGCCGACCGCGCGCAGACCTAGAAACTCTGGTACCGCGGGATCGTAATCGGCCCAGTCGAATGCCGTCCGGTTCGCGCGTGCCCGCTCGATGGTCAGCGTCTTGCGGTTCTGCGTCTTGGCAGAATGCGCGTCGCGGAGCGCGGCATATTCGCTTCGTGTCCGCACATCGAATTCAGTTTTCAGCTCCGCGTTGAGCAGATTGTTCACCACGCCAACGGCTCGCGAGGCATCGAGCACGTGCACCGTGCTTCCGCGATAATGCTGCGCGATCTTCACCGCAGTGTGCGCACGGCTGGTCGTCGCGCCGCCGATGAGCAACGGCAGGGAAAATCCTTCCCGTTCCATCTCCTGCGCCACGTGCACCATTTCATCGAGTGAAGGCGTGATCAGTCCGCTCAAACCAATGGCATCGGCTCCGCGTTCGCGAGCCGTCTCGAGAATCTTCGGCGCCGGCACCATTACGCCCAGATCGATGACGTCGTAATTGTTACATTGCAACACCACACCCACGATGTTCTTGCCGATGTCGTGCACGTCGCCTTTCACCGTGGCCATGACAATTCGCCCCTGCGGTTTCGCTCCGCCGGCTTTCTCCGCTTCCATGAACGGCATCAGGTAGGCGACGGCTTTCTTCATGACGCGCGCGCTTTTTACTACTTGTGGCAGGAACATTTTCCCCGCGCCGAAGAGATCACCGACCACGCTCATGCCGGCCATCAAAGGACCTTCGATCACCTCCAATGGCCGTGCGGCTTTCTGACGCGCTTCCTCTGTGTCGAGGTCGATGAAATCGACAATTCCCTTCACGAGCGCATGCGAAAGTCGCTCTTCCACCGGAGCGCAGCGCCAGGCTTCTTTTTCAACGGGCGCCTTGTCGCGCGCTTTCACGCTTTCAGCGAAATCGACCAGCCGCTCGGTCGCATCCGCACGGCGATTGAGCAGCACATCTTCCACCCGCGTTCTCAATTCGGGCTCGATCTCTTCGTAAACCGCGAGTTGGCCCGCGTTAACAATCCCCATGTCGAGACCGGCCCTGATCGCGTGATAAAGAAAGGCCGCGTGCATCGCCTCGCGCACGGCATTGTTGCCGCGGAAAGAGAAGGAGATGTTGCTGATCCCGCCGCTCGTGCGGGCTCCCGGGAGATTGTCTTTGATCCAACGGACCGCGTTGATGAAATCAACGCCGTAATTCCGATGTTCTTCCAGCCCGGTCGCGACGGTGAGCACGTTCGGATCGAAGACGATGTCGCAGGCAGGGATCTCTGCTGATTCCGTCAGAAGCTTGTAAGCCCGCGCGCAAACCTCGATACGACGCTGGTAATTATCCGCCTGACCCTGCTCATCGAAGGCCATCACAATCATGGCCCCGCCATATTGCCTAACGAGTCCAGCCTGTCGCAGAAACTCCGCTTCGCCATTCTTCAGACTGATCGAATTCACGACCGCCTTGCCCTGCACGCACTGCAATCCCGCTTCGAGGACGCTCCACTTCGAGCTGTCGATCATGAACGGAATGCGGGCAATTTCCGGCTCGCTCCCGATCAGGTTAAGGAACCGCGTCATGGTCGCTTCCGAATCGATCATGCCCTCGTCCATGTTCACGTCGAGGATGTTAGCGCCGCCTTTCACCTGCTGGCGCGCCACTGCCACGGCTCCGTCGAAGTCGTCGCCGAGGATCAGCTTTGAGAAACGTGGCGAGCCGGTGATGTTGGTTCGTTCGCCGACGACCACGAAACCAATCTCGGGTGTGATGTTCAGTGGCTCGAGGCCGGACAGTTTTAAGGTGGGACAGACCTTGCTCTCGCGATTCTCGTCGGGGTGAGGCGGTTCCCATTTTCGCGGGGGACATTCGCGCACCATCTCCGCGATGCGGCGAATGTGATCCGGAGTGGTTCCGCAGCACCCGCCCACCACATTTAACCAGCCGTTCGCGGCCCACTCCCGTAGCTGCGGCGCCAGACT
>JACDBM010000130.1 GCA_013694945.1 Chthoniobacterales bacterium | reverse complement strand
TGCGGCAGAGAGCCCGCCGCATTCGATCCAGCAGGATCTGGCATTCGAGGCGCGATCGATCGCGGTCGATGTGCGCGCCACATCGTACTTCCGGCCCGATTGGCGGTGGATGGCGGTGCTCGTTGTGTTGATCGGAATCTCAGTCGGCGTCGGTTTACTGGAGGCCTGGCCGCTCGCAATCCTGATCGATAGCGTCCTGACACAAAAGCCGCGCGGCGATTGGATCCATCGCGCTTTCCTGTCGGTGTTACCCGCGAGCAAACTGGGGCAGATCATCGGTCTGGTGCTGATCGGCATGTCGCTCCAGATCGTGGGGTACGCGGTTTGGATCGCGCGGATGATGATCAATTATAATCTCAACTACCGCGGGACGACGCGAGTGCGGTACGATCTTTTCACGAAGTTCCAGGTCCTCGGCCTCACTTACCACCGCAGCCGCGCCCAGGGTGACGCCATTTATCGCCTCACGACGGACGCATTCGGCCCCTGGGGAATCATGGATACGGTCATCGGCACGTCGGTCGCGGCGATAACGCTGACGGTGATGACCGCCATTTTGCTGTCGCGCAATGTCTCACTAACGCTGGCGTCGTTCTCCGTCGCTCCATTCATTATCTGGAGCAACTGGCGCTTCGGCCTTCGCATCCACGAGCGCGCGCTGGAGTCCAAGCAGATCGACGCAGACCTGACGAGCGTGATCCAGCAGGCGATGTCGCGCATTCCCTTAGCCCAGGCTTTCCGAAGTGAGCGCCGTGAGTTCCGACTTTTTCGCGGGGCAGTCGGGCGCAGTGTCCGTGCCTTGCTGCGGCTGAACTGGCAGGAGCAACTCTATCCGCTTGCTCGCGACAGCGTCCTCGCGGTCGGCGGAGCGATCATCCTCGGGTATGGCGGGTACCTGGTCTATCGAGATCAATTCCTCCGCCCGGTGGCTACCGGCATGACTGTAGGCACTTTGCTCATCTTTCTGGATTATGTCAGAAAGCTTTGGGACCCGCTGAAGTGGTTGACGGAGTTTGTCGCGAAGGTGCGATTGTTTGAAGCGGCGGCGCGCCGCGTCTTTCGGATTCTCGACACGCCGGAATCCATTGCGGAGAAGCCCGGCGCAGCTCCTTTACCCGTCGCGCCGCGGATTCTTCGCATCGAGCGGGTAGGCTTCGGTTATCGGCAAGGCCAGATCGTGCTCGGGGACGTGTCCGCGGAGATTCGCCCCGGCGAGATGGTGGCGTTTGTCGGTTCAAGCGGGACCGGCAAAAGCACGCTGCTGGCATTGATGCTGCGATTTTACGATCCCACTTCAGGTGCGCTGCGTCTGGATACCTTTGATTTTCGGGCTCTGCGAATCGCTGATCTCCGCGCTCACATGGCGCTGGTTGGCCAGGAGAGCATCATTCTGCCTTCAACTGTCTCGCAAAACATTAACTATGGACGGCCAGCCGCGACCCGCCTGGAAATCGCGGAAGCGGCGAGACTAGCTGGCGCAGCCGAGTTTATCGATGAGCTGCCGGAAGGCTACGACACGCTCCTGGCCGAAGGCGGCCAGAACCTCTCGGGCGGTCAGCGCCAACGAATAGCCATCGCCCGTGCTCTGCTCACGAAGGCGCCCTTTCTGATTCTCGACGAGCCCACCAGCGCGCTCGATTCGCAGCACGAGAAACACCTGGTCGAAACGCTTCGCCGCTTGAAGGGCCTCCGCACGATTGTGCTCGTCACCCACCGGCTCGAGTCAGTCGTCCATTGCGATCAAATCTTCGTGATGCAACGCGGGGGAATAGCCGGGCGCGGTCGTCACGAAGAACTCATTAAATCCAACGGTTTCTATGCTCGAATGTGGGGCCGAACACACGACGCACGATCGTGACCATCCTCGATGACGGCGTCCTTCCACGTGAGCTTTAGAGAGCCCGGCGGCGTTCTCATAAAATCTAGGGAAAAGGGAACTAAATAGCGGTCCGCGTGCGATTAATCTTTAGATCAACCACCAACCCATCCCTACTATGTTAAATCCTTCTACTACTCGCCCCAGCACGGGGGTCGCGACTGCCGAAATAGTATCCGCCACGACGGATCGTGCCTTTGACCGTCCATTCGCCCGCATCTCGTGGGGCTCTGTGCTAGCGGGAGCCATCATTGCGCTGGCTTCGCAGATCGTTCTTACCTTAATCGGAGTCTCTATTGGTCTGGCAACTCTTGACCCAACGACCGGCGATAGCCCAAGCGGAGCCGCGTTGGGCGCGGGTGCCGGCATTTGGCTCGTCCTTAGCAGCCTGCTTTCGCTTTTCTTTGGCGGATACATTGCGGCGCGCTTAGGCGGCACTTTCAATGGGTGGCTGCACGGACTCACCACCTGGGGCTGCGTCACACTCCTAACCTTAATGTTCCTGACCAGCGCAGCCGGCCGCCTCATTGGCACTGCCTCCGGTCTCGCTGACTTTGCCGTCAGCAACAGCGGTAAAGCTTCGCAGGCCTCTCTCCCGCCGGCGATCCAACAGCAGGTCGATCAACTGAAAGCTCAAGCCAGTACGACCGCCGACCAAGCTGCGGCGCAGGCTCAATCCACCGATCCTGCCACCCGCGATGCTCAAGCGCGGCAGGTAGGAGAGAAAGCGGCTACGGGTGGTGCGGTCGGCAGCGGTGCGGCAGCCTTTGGTATGATCCTGGGCGCAGTTGCCGCAGCCTTCGGCGGGAAACTTGGCCAGCGACATCCCTTGCGTGACGACTTCGATCGGGCTGATCGCGTTGACACTGCCTCTGGGCGCGAGCGGTCGCGCGTGGAAGACTGAGTCGCGCTATTAGCAGGAGAATCAGACGGCTGGCAAACTGTGATCACGCAGTTTGAGCTACGGTTGCGGTGACAGGGTTTGCTATCCTACCGGCGGAACTGGCTTGCTCGTCCTCCGGTTGGCCGGCTGCCAGAGCCTTCATTTGCTTGGTATTCAATCGCATTAGCAGTGGCCACCTGTGTCTCCAGAAACCAGTCCACGAATTTCGGCAAGCCCACGTCTAGCGGGGTCCTGGGATCATATCCAAGGAGCTTTCGCGCTTTCGAAATGTCGGCGCAGGTCATAGGCATGTCGCCAGGCTGCTCCGGTAGCTGATTGATCTTTGCCTTCCGGCCGATCGCCGCTTCGATAGCTGCGATCAACGTTCGCAACTCAATGGTCTGGCTTTCGCCAAGATTGAAGATGTCGAAGAGGGGGCCTTTGTAGTGCAAAGCGGCGATCGTTCCTTGAACGATGTCGTCAACGTAAGTGTAATCACGGCGCGTCGATCCATCGCCAAACTGGTCGATCGGCTCCCCGGCAAAAATTCGCCGGGTAAACTGATGGATAGCCAGATCAGGACGCTGCCGTGCTCCGTAAACGGTGAAGAAACGCAGCACCACGACGCGCATCTTATAAAGGTGCGAGAAGGTGGAGCAGAGAAACTCTGCAGCGATCTTCGTCGCCGCGTACGGGCTGATCGTTTGCGTCAGATGCAGATCCTCCGAAAACGGCACCGTCTTGGAGATTCCATAGACTGACGAACTGGAGGCGAAAATGAAACGCTCGATTCCGGTTTGCCGAGCCGCGTCAAGTAAATGAAGCGTGCCGTTCACATTCGCGTCGTAGTAAAGCTGCGGCTGGCGAATGGACGGCCGCACGCCCGCCCGTGCCGCCAAGTGCGCGATCACATCAAAGCGCTCTCGCTTCAACAGCTCACGGACCGCCGCGGCGTTGCGGATATCGATCGGATGGATCTGAACGTGATCCGCGACCGCGGCTAAATTGTCCCGTTTCGTTTCAGGGTCATAAAAGTCATTGAAGTCGTCGAGAATTGCGACTTCGTGACCGGCAGCGAGCAGCTTTTCGACGAGATGCGAACCAATAAACCCCGCGCCGCCCGTCACCAGAGTTCGCATCGCGCGACCGTAAGGAGGAACGTCCGAAGGAGCAAGGCCAGAACTGGCAACACAACAGCCTGGGTCGTGCTGGTTGTTTTCGTGCTGTCGTTCGCCGCCGGAATTTACTTTCGTTTCGGGCGCGAAGCGTTGCGCGCCGGCAGCATGTCGCCAGCCTTCCGGCTGGTTCCCCCGTTGGAGCTTGCGGCAGTGCCGACGGCGCGTCGATTCGATTTCCCGCTCGGCAGCGAACATGGTGCGCTCGCCTACAATGCGCAGCCATTTACTGAGAATCAGCACCTCGGGGATGATCTGAATGGCATCGGCGGCGAAAACACCGATCTCGGCGATCCAGTTTACGCGGTGGCCGATGGACGTGTGCTCTGGGCGGCGGAAGGCGGCCCGGGCTGGGGCAACGTCATCATTCTTCTGCACGCGTACGAGGAGAAGGGCGCCCGTAAATACGTCCAGTCCTACTACGGTCATCTCGACAGCATCGTCGCCCGAGCTCAGGAGGATGTTGTTCGGGGCCAGCAGATCGCGACGGTCGGCACCGCGGGCGGCCGCTATTGGGCGCATCTGCACTTTGAGATGCGCGAGTTCATCACTCCCTTCATCGGTCCCGGATATCGAGAGGACACTCGCGGCTGGCTCAATCCGACTGAGTTCATTCAGCAGCATCGCGGCGCGTCCGATGACGACGTTGGCCGTCGCG
>JACDBM010000101.1 GCA_013694945.1 Chthoniobacterales bacterium | reverse complement strand
GGAACGACGATCGCGAGTTGCTCGCGACGGCCGATCTCGTGCTGGGCAAGGCACCACCGGCTGGCCGAAACGGGCGCTGAGCCGCTATTGCCGCCGCGTCTTTTTCGCGCCCGGGTGCGACCCAGGTAATATTTCAGGGTCGCCACGATCTCGCCCGCCCCTCTCGCTTGAAAACACATGACGGTGTGATTTCCGGGCGTGATCAAAAGGTACTCCGGAGGGTCTACGTAGAGCGCGCTGCCACCGACGTGAGAGGGGCAGGAACAGACTGGCACGCTGCTCCCGCATTTCTTCGCGATCATCAAGTCTTGAGTAGTGTAGTGGGGGTGCACAACCTAGCGATTACGCCGGCTCGGTGACCTGTTCATCCGCGTGTATATATTCCGCTCCAAAGCGGTAGAGTTGGGAGGGATCACGGCATGAAGAACGTCACGTTCATCGCACTAAGCGATTTCCGCTCATCTCCAGTGGCACGGCAAGCGCTAACAGAAGCGACATGCCGGCAATGGCTCCGTCTCCCGTAGCGCCTCTGATCGGTTCCTTGGATCAAGTGGCGGGAAATTCGCGCCAAGTGCAACGGGGGCGGCGAAGCAGGATCGTCGCGGCGTCGCTCGTGCTGCTGGTCCTTACGGTTGGATTCCTGCCATCGCTTGATCAGGCGGGCCTCCCCATGGACGAAGGATCGCTGCTCGTCTATCCCGAGCTTGTTCTGCGCGGGCAAATTCCTTATCTAGATTTTGAGACGTTTTATGGACCCGCCAATCTCTGGGTCCTCTCCGCCGCCTTTTCAACGTTCGGCGCCAACATCTTCGTTGAGCGCGGCGTGGGCCTTCTGTACCGCGTGGCCGTGCTCCTCGCGATTTTCGGAATCGCGCAGCGCTGGGGAACAATCTTGGGTGCCGGAGTAATGTTTATCGCGGGTGTGCTTCTCCTGCCGCTGAAACTCTCCTCCTACGCGTGGATGGGAGCGCTCGCGTGTGGCCTGACTGCACTCTGGCTATTTTGCAACGAGAGCAGGATGCGCTGCTTTCTGGCGGGTCTCCTGGCAGGCTTCGCGTTGTTGTTTCGGCCCGATCTCGGACCGGCGGTATTCTTAGGCGCTTTTCCAATCTGTTACGGGATGTCATGGCGGAGCCGATACATTTTTTTCGCGGGCGTGCTTCCCTTTGGGTTGCTCACGCTGCTCGCAGGACCGTCGCAAGTGCTGAACAATTTGTTCCTGTTCCCAGTGATCCATTCCAATCCTGCACGCCGATTGCCCTTATTCTCGGCAGGGGGATCACTGGTTGCTCTTTTGTTCCTGCACCTGCTCGCCTGCGGCGTAAATCTGGCGGCAGGATTCTTTGCGTGGAGGAAAGATGGCTCCGAAGGCAACGGTCGGCTTCTGACCTCGACGGCGCTTTTCTCCGCCGGATTGACATGTCAGGCGACGCAGCGGCTCGACATCATTCATTTCCTTTCTGTTGGCTTCCTCTCAATCAGCCTTCTCCCCGTTTCTCTCGCGACCCTCACCAACGGATGCCGTGCCGGCCAACCAGCGAGATCGATCTCGCTTCTCGGCATTTCTTCGGTCATTGCCGTGGTGGCTTTAACCGCGCCTGAAATCACAATCTCGATGAGAAAGACCTTTGTCGCCGCGTTCACCTCTCCGCAGAGTGCGGTTTTCGTTAACCGGCAGGATCGCACATTTCCGTTCCGATCGCCGCAGGTGGCGCAAGCAGCGGGGAAAATGTTCGAGACACTCGGAAGGCTATCACAGCCTGGTGAGCGCCTCTTCGTCGGCCCTGCCGATCTGCGCCGCACCAATTATTGCGACACGTTCATTTATCACCTGTTTCCAGACCTGAGTCCGGCGACCTACTTCCTCGAGATGAACCCACTTTCAGCGAATCGCACCGGCTCGCGTCTCGCCCCTGACGTGCGAAGCGCCGACTGGCTTGTTCTCAATCGCGAGTGGGATGCGTGGGAAGAGCCAAATCGTTCAATCGAAACTGGCTCTGATGAGCCGAATGCGATTGTTCGGACGCATTTCAGCCTCGTTGACGAATTTCCTCCATACCTTCTCTTGCAACGCAAGTATTAGCTCGAATTCCGGCGGCGTCTCCTGGCGCAGTTCTAGCTGCAAAAGAGGCATGCCTTTTCCGCAGCCACTTGAAGAGGACACCGTTTGTCTCCGCGGAAGGCGCCTGCTTATCTTCGTCGTTGCCTACAACGCGGAGACTACTATTGAAAAAGTGTTGAGCCGCATCCCTGCGTCTCTTCAAGGCGGAGACGTTGAGGTTTTGGTCATCGACGACTCGTCCAAGGATCAAACCTTCCTTCACGGCTTGCGTTACCAGCAGCGCCATTGCTTGTTCAAGATCACGGTCCTCCGCACGCCGGAAAATCAGGGTTACGGCGGCAACCAAAAGCTCGGCTACCGCTACGCGATCGACCACGGATTCGATTTGGTGGCGCTCGTGCATGGCGACGGGCAATACGCTCCAGAGAAATTACCCGTCTTAATCGCGCCGCTGATAAGTGGGGAAGCGGACGCGGTCTTTGGCTCGCGCATGATCGACAAACGTGCAGCGCGCGCAGGCGGAATGCCGACCTATAAGTGGATCGGCAATCAAATCCTGACCGCGTTCCAGAATAGAATACTGGCGACGGATCTTTCCGAGTTCCACTCCGGCTACCGGCTTTATTCGACGGCGGCTCTCGCGCAGATTCCGTTCGAGAAAAACACCAACGACTTCCACTTCGACACCGAGATCATCGTGCAGTTAGTGCTGAAGAAGCTACGCATTGTCGAACTGCCAATTCCCACCTATTACGGCGACGAGATATGTCACGTGAACGGACTGAGGTATGCTTGGAATGTGTTCAGAACGATGGTTCGGTCCCGTTTTCACGAGGCGAATCTGCTCTTTGACCGCAAGTTCGACGTCCACCCGCGCGAAGAAAACTACGACGTGAAGCTGGGTTTCGCGTCATCCCACACGGCTGCGATAAAGGCCGCGCGACCTGGAAATCACCTGCTCGACATCGGTTGCGGCCAGGGGTACGTCGCGCAGGAACTGGCCGCGAAAGGATGTCGTGTCACCGGGATGGATCAGTACGTGCCCGAAACAAGCCCGGAGCCCGGACAGATCGATTTTATCCGCTGGAATCTAGACCGGAAGGAATTTCCCGTGAACGTGTCCCGCTTCGATCAAATTCTCATGCTGGACATCATTGAGCATCTGAGGGAGCCGGAAAGCTTCATGGACGAATTGCGGTTCGCGGCAGCGTGCAAACGTCCGGAAGTGATTATTACCACCGCGAACATAGGCTTCATCGTGACGCGCCTGATGCTGCTCTTCGGCCAGTTCAATTACGGGAAAAAAGGCATCCTCGATGCGACTCACACCCGGCTTTTCACTTTCCGCTCCCTCAACGCTCTGCTGGAGCAATCGGGCTACAAAGTACTCGAGGTACGCGGAATTCCCGCGCCCTTTCCGAAAGCTCTGGGCATGAATCCGATCTCCCGCTTTTTGCTCCTGATCAACCAGCTGCTGATCAGACTGAGCAAAGGTCTCTTCTCCTATCAAATCTTTGTCCGCGCGGAGGCCAATCCTACCGTGCACAATCTTCTCGGAGAAACGATCGACTCCAGCAGCGAGCTTCGCGATTCCATGCTCGAGGTCGCCTGCTAGCCAGGCCGACCGGTCACTTGAGGATCTGAAGGGCCTGCAGCAAGCCGCTGGTCACGAGTTCGTAAAGGTCGTGCTCGACAAAGAAAATGTAGTACTGCCGTATGTCTACCGCACAGAGCAGAGTGACCGCGAGCACACTGATGAGTCCTTTGTGCCGGAAAAACGATGCCAGATCGAAAATCGAGAGCAGTGCCAGGTATCGCAGCGGCATGTCCCACATGTTCGTGTAGCGTAGGTTCATGCCATAGCGCACGTTGCACATCACCAGGTAGGTGCCAGCGACAAAGACCACGAGGTAGAGCGGAGCTTCATCTCTCAGCCGTAATTTAAACACCGCGCCCCCCGCCAGGCAGAAGACGATTGGGCTCATTAGGAGCAGATCGACCAGATAACGATACCAGGGGCCGTCACCAGTCGCGATTGCGTATGGCAGCATCGAAGCTTTGCTCACGAGCAATCGGTAAATGTTGAATAACGTGTCCACGCCCCCGCAGAGGAAGACGAGGATGACGACGCCGAACAGCGGCCCGATTAGGGTTAAGCCGAGGAGCGGGCGAGTGATGGTGCCAAAACGCAACCAGCGATTTGTGCCGAGCACAGCCAGGAAACCGAGATAAGCAAACATGGCGTTCTCTTT